>JBAXPY010000001.1:0-48508 GCA_037132035.1 Candidatus Moraniibacteriota bacterium
TGATTTTCCTCAGGCGCATCGGGAGCTTCTTCCATATAGATATGCCCAGTTTTTTTATCGACAAAATCTTTTTTTGGTTCATCGAGTTTTGCAGTCTTTTGGTCTAAAAACTTAATTTCTGGAGGAGCTTTTTTGATTTTAATCTGGGAAATTTTAGTGCGGATTTTTTCCCAGAGTGAAACAGATTGATCTTTTATTGCGCCTGTTGCGCTTTTGAGTAGCTTTGCACTTGATTGCCCCAAGCTAGAGAGTTTTTCTTTGAAAAGGGGGAGCGGGTCGAATTCAATTTTTTCGGCATGATTTTCCTCAGGCGCATCGGGAGCTTCTTTTATGTAGATATGCCCAGTTTTTTTATCGACAAAATCTTTTGCTTCATCTTTGAGCTCTTGGATTATTTCTTGCCTTTCCTTTTTTATGATGGCGTCCTTAGCTCTTTCTTTTTCTAGCATTTTTGGAGAAGGTTTTTTTTGAAAGGCGGCTTGGCTAAAAACATTCATATCCTCTCTTCTTGCGGCTGTTGGGGCTTCGGGAAGCTCATCGTTTTTTTCGTCTATATCGATAACGAGAGAGGCCACCTGGTCAAGTTCGTTGACGAGGGCGGTGTTTAGGAACTGGATGAAATTTTCACGTGAAAATTTGAGTGCGCTTTTTTTAATTTCTTCTAGGGAAAAAATGTTAAAAATTTTCTTTGTAGTGAGTAGCAGTTTGTTATTTTTTTCGATTTTTCCCGAAATGACATCCTGAAACGTTTTCAAAGGATTAGAATCGATGTTTTCATCTTGAATCTCCGTAATTTCAGCGAAGGTATTGCCGCGCAAAAGAAAAGCTGAGGCATTTCCGGTTTGAGAGAGGAGAATGTTATTCTTTTCGATTACAGCACAAATAGCATTGACATGCCCAATCCAGCCGATATTTTCATGCGTGGCGAGTTTGGCGAGAGCAAGATTGGCTTTGTGTAGGGCTGATTCGAAGTTTTCAATAGGACCGCGGTTGGCACGGGAAAAATACTCCTTTTTAATGATGGAAATTAGGTAATTTACGACATAGGAAGAATCTTCGCTTCTGTCGTCAATCTGGAAGATTCCCACCAGAGTCCCAAGACTATGATGTGAAATATTTTCCGGTTCTTCAATCAGTATTTCAAGGAATGGTCGACAATCATTTTTTTTGCAAATCAAAATATCATGAAAGTTCGGTTCCAAGTGGGGCATTCTTTTGTCGATTTTTTTTCTGGTCATATTGAAAACTAACAGGAGGCTTGTCTATTAATATAATTTAGCATAATTTGGCAAAAAATAGAAATAGCTTGGCAGTCAGAATGAATATTTGGAAGTTTTTGTATTTTATGGTACTATGAAGTCATTGAGATGTTTGCTTGTCGGGGTGGGGCTGATTATGATGAGATTTATATGATAGATTAAAAAAAAGATGACCCTGATTTTGTTGTCGGTTAAAAAAGTTATAATTATTTTTTACAAAACAAAAAAATGAAAAAAAAATTTCTCACTCTCGCACTGTTTCTGGCATTTATTCTTTTCAATCAAAAGGCACAAGCCACAGCAGTTTCACCGACAACAATTCCTCCGGCAGTAACATCAGAAACAGTGCCCAGGCAAGTTGACGTGGGAAATCAACAAGGCGAAGTTGGCAAAATGACAGTCATTGCTGATATTAATTTCAGAGACCCCAGTATCATCAAGCAGGAAAACAACAAATTGATTCTCTATTTTAGTTTAGAAAATAAGTTTCCAAAAAGTGAAGCAGGTATTCGCTATGGTGTCCAATTGATCAAGGACAAAACGCTCATAGACGAAAAAGTCTATACTGATGATGTGCTGTCTGTTGAAAGCAATAATTTTATTCAAAAAATCTTCAGTTATGATGCTCCTGGTTATCTCTTTGGCGATTTTGAATTGTGGCTTGTGTCTGAAAATGAAAGTGGTCTGCCCCTTGCCACTTTCAAATTTGAAAAACCGCTGACGCTTATGGGCACTGGGGAATATTTGGAAATTAATAATAAATCTTGCAGTCTAAAGATTGAAGGGGATAAGGATAATAAAATATATTCACTAATGCAGGGCGTTTCCCTGAAGCCGGAAGAAACACTCAGGCTTAATTGTGAAGTGATTAGTCATTTCAAGGAAGCAGTTACAATCTCTCCAAGCTATAGCACCTTTGAACGCACCCTTTTTGGCAATCTGGTTGACAGGGATAGGAAAGGAGCAGAATTGACTTTTCAATCGGGAGAAAAAAAGACAGTTAATCTGGCAATTGAAAAACCAAAAAATCCTCAAGCCTATGAAGTCAAGGTGGATTTAGTCCAAAATAGTAGACCTGTTTCTGGCCAATTAATAAATGCTAAAGTCAAAAAAACAGATTCAGCTCAAAATAACATCTCTGTTTCCAGCCCGGTCATTTTTCATTATGTGATTGCCGGAGAAAGTGCCACGATTCGAAAGCTGGATTTGGATAAGATCAGCTATCAAAAAGGCGACATCATCAATGCTACTCTGCGATGGTCCGGCTCGGCTGATAATTTCGGGGATTCGCGCACCGGAAATACAAAAGACAATACTGTATTGCTTAGTCTCGACATTTCCGATGATGCCAATCAAAAATGTGCTGACAGCTTGGAAGAAACACTTGAGCCAAATTCGCCAGAGGCCAAACTTGCTCTCACGGCCAAGATCAATTGTACTGATCCGAAAGTGAAAGTAACTCTCAAGAATGGACAGGGAGTGGTTCTCGCTCAAAAGGAATTTAATTATTTGAAAAATAAGGAAATTTCTCCAAAACAGCCTGGAGCAACTGCACCTACAGCTAAACATAAGAGCAGTAACTCGGTGATCATTATTATATTAATTCTTGTGCTTGTTGTGACTCTGATTTTATTTTTTTTGAAAAAAAGAAATAAAACTGGGAAGTTATTATTTTTGCTTTTGCTTGGAGTTTTGTTTAGTTGCAGATTGCAAAATGTGAGAGCTATTACAATTGATAAGCCATATAATAGTTGGGGAGATTTTTGTTATTCTGTAAATTTGAATAAAGGGTCAGGACCCTACGACACAGGAGAGGCAATGTCTGTGACGTATAGTGGAAGTGCGACCAATACTGGTTGTTTTGATCATGATGGGAATACTACGTTATTAGCTTCAACGAACACATCCGATAGCTGGTCTGATGTTAGCTGGAGGGGCAATCAAAATTTTAAGGATGGAAATTGTAATGTTAGTATTCCTAGTTCCACTTGGAATGCGGGTAGCGCACCATCGTCAAGTGGCTCAATTTCTCTTATAGCTTGCATAACTGGAGAGGGTTCTTTGGGCGTTAGATCTTATTGTTCTGGCACATCATCTGGTGGGGGTAATTTTGATTCTGCGAGTGGGAGTATCCCCTATACCGTTCGTGGCGCCACTCCACTTCCAACGCCTACTTGCGATATTAATTTTGGCAGCGGCACATATACCGCTGGTAGTTGGGGGACAATGACTTGGTCAAGTACTAATACAACGAATGCTTATCTGACTTGTTCTTTGGGCTCTAGCGTTCTCGTAAATGGTGCTGAGGTATATTCATCAACATCTTCCTATGCGACCAAAAATTATGGAGTATCACTTGCATCAGCAGGAACGGTTGCTTGCACACTTAAAGTGGTTAACTCAGCCGCTAGTTCTGAAAGCACACAAAGCACTTGTTCCGCTTGGGCGGTAGTCAGTGGGCCAATTCCTACCCCCAAGTGCGTCGCTTCATTTAGCGTTGTAAATATTCAAGCTCCTGGTACAGCATATCTTTCCTGGTATTCTTTCGATGCGGATAAGACGATTGGTTCTTGTTCTGGCATTGGAAGTCCGGTTCCAGCAGCTGATTATGGTTTGGCTTATGACAATTATCCTATTGCTTTCGTTGCGACGGATAGTGGGACAGAGACTTGCACTTTTACGCCATATATTGGTGCGACCGCGGGAACTCCATGTTCGGCTAGTGTGCTAGTGAGATCACAAGGGGTTTGTGGTTCCGCCGATGGAACATCCTCATGCACGCAGCCGACTACTGGCCTTTGCGGTTCATCGAGTACTGCTTCTGCGGTTACTGGCACTGGTCCATGGAATTGGACTTGTACGGGAGCTAGTGGCGGTGGCAGCGTGAGCTGTTCTGCGACTAAAAGTTGCGCACTAGCTTCGTGTCATGCTTCTTTTTCTCCTTCTAGTATCCTTACTTCTTCAACTACTCCTGGCGTTTCTGTTCTTGCGTGGGATTCCACGGGTGATTCAATGACAGTGTCTTGTACAGGGCCAATGCCGATTAGCCCTGCGATGAGCGTTGTTAATCCTGCGAGTGGTTCTGGCCCTGTTCCCTTTACCGTGGATCAAACTGGAATAGAGAAATGTACGTTTACTCCGTATAATGGAGTAACTCCAGGCACTACTTGCGAAGCGACCGTTTCTGTCAGGGCTGATGCAATCTGCGGTTCTGCAAGCGGGGGAACTTCCTGCTTGGCGCCAACTAGCAATCTTTGTACTTTAGGTACATTACTAGCAGCTCCGACGGTATATTCTGGTACATGGTGGGGATGGACATGCTTGGGATTGAACGGTGGTGCTAATGGAAGTTGTAGCACGACAATAGACTGCGCTAGTCCTTCTTGTGTTGCGAATTTTTCACCAACGAGCTTGACTGCCCCGGGAACTGCCAGTCTTACTTGGGTTCCTTCTAATGCTGATAAGATGCTTGGTACATGTTCTGGAATTGGTGCAATAATTCCAGAGAGTGATTATGGACTATCTAATACTGTTGGCTATCCTTTTGCTTTTACTGCTTTGCAAACCGGAACGGAAACTTGCACGTTCACTCCATATATGGGAGCGACAAAAGGCGCCCCTTGTTCTGCTAGCGTAGTAGTTAGGGATACTTGTGAATGTAGTACAATAGTTAGCACTGGAGTACCTTGTCCGGTAGGAACAACTTGCGATGGTTGTAATTGTATTTCTCCAAACACTTGTATGCCATTAGATCCACCTGTGGGCACAACAAGGTGTCCCTTAACCAGAGAAACGGGTCTTAGTTCTGTTCAAGCATGGACGGATCGCATAACCCTTTCTGCTTGCACCGGAGTGCTTGGAATATGCGAGTACTATACTCCTATTGCAACATTCGGTTGTGACCCGTCCGATCCACCAACAGGAATAAGATGTGCCGGAACGAGAGAGTCAGGTTTTAGCGTTTCTCAATCATGGACGCCTGTGGGAACAGTTTCCTCTTGCACTGGATTGAGTGGCATATGTGAATATTATACCCCAGCTGGAACATTTGGTTGTGACCGGCCCGATCCACCACCAGGACATGCAAGATGCCCTGCAACTCAAGAATCAGGCTTTAGTTCTGTAAAGTCTTGGCTTCTAAAAGCAAGTCTTAGTGCTTGCACTGGTCCAACCGGAATTTGCGAGTATTATCCTTGTCCGACAGCTCCTCAATGCTATTATCCGACCACCTGCAGTTCTGGTGGTTGCGGAATCCAATATGAAGCATGTCTTTCTATCCCTGCATCCCTTGGATGCACTGCTCCCGCTTGTCTCTCAACTTCTTGCACGGGAACGATGAATTGTCCTTGTAATTCGGGAGGATGGCAGGAGATTTCTCATTAAAAAAGTAACTTATTGTAATAATTAAATTAATTCTATGGATAAAAAAAAGATTCTCATTTTATGTTTTGCGTTTTTTGTGCTTCTGGTTGGACTTTTTGTGGCAGTCAAAAGCATCAATGAGAAGAATAAAAAAACAAGTTCTCCTCAAAAAACGATTGCTGAAAAAAAAGAAGTTAATGTCTCATCGAAACAAGATGCTGCTGTGAGCATTATGGGCAGTATCGGCGCGATTGATGAAAAAACCTTGAGCATAAGACAGATGAGAGAAGTGGTATCTGTCAACATTAACAGCTCAATTGTAGTGTCAAATGTCGATCTTGATGGAAAAAAATTGGGAGCTGCTAAATTGTCCGATCTCAAGACAGGGGATTCTGTTCGGGTGACTTATGATGGGGCCACGAAGAATGCGACAGAGATTTTTGTAACAAGAGTTCAGGCGCAAGAGAAATAGAGCTTGAGCTAGGATAGGCAATAAAACAAAAGTCGAATTAAAAAAGAAAAGGCACCCGAAGGCGATTCGCTTGCTCAGGTATTTGCAGGAGCCGATCAAGCTCAAGTGAAGACTACATCTGATGCTATGGGCAGTATTGAAGCGGTTGATGGAAAAACCTTGACCATAAAACAAGTATTGGGAAGTGTCACGATAAATATTGATAGCGCTTCTCAAATAACAGTAATAGATGACAAAAATCAGTCAGCTCCTGGAAAATTGGCAGATCTTTTGGTGGGTGATTCAGTCAAGGCAACTTATGACAAGGCGACTAAAAATTCTGTTGCGATTTTTGTTACAAAAAAGCAAGCAGTTGCAAAAAAAACTAAATAATCGCGCGAATAATTTCAATAGAATTGTTTTTTTGAGAAAGTATGGTATACTAAATTTATCTACTGACGCTATTATTTGTGTGTGGAGCGAATTCTAGAAAAATAAACATAGTCGGTGGATGGGGAAAGATAAAAAGCAAAAACTATTTATAATAATGTTTGATTTTAGTTTCAAAAAAAATGTATTTGTTGGTGTCGACATTGGATCAGCTGCTATTAAAGTAGTTGAGCTTACTGTGGTGGAGGGAGAGCCAATGCTTTCAAATTATGCTTGGATGTCGCTTGCTGGAAATAATATCGGAAAAGGAGACGAAAATGTTGAGTATTTTCAGGTTATCTTGCCACAATGTCTAAAAAGAATCATCAAAAAGGCTAAATTTTCAGGACGAGATGCCTATGTTTCTTTGCCAGCCTTTGGAGGCCTCATAACGCTCATTGATTTTCCTGAAATGGCTGATGGTGACATGGAGCAAGCAATTAGGTTTGAGGCGCACAAATATATCCCAACTGCGCTAGATGAGGTGGTGATTAGTTGGGAGATCGTGGAGAGGGGAAATCGTTCTGCGTCTTTGATTAAAGAGATTCCTGTTCCTGGTAATTCTGGAGATGCCAAGGAGACTGATTCTGGCGTACGGGTTAAGGTTTTGCTCGTGGCTGCTTCACGAAAAAAGGTTTTGAAATATGAAAATTTAGTCAAGCTTTCCGGGCTGGAATTGAAATCGATTGATATCGAAACATTTTCGGTTGTGCGCTCGCTGGTGGGCAATGATATGGGTAGTTTTGTTATTGTGGATATTGGTGCACGAGTTTGCAATATTGTCTTGGTTGAAAAGGGGGTAATTAGGATTAATCGAAATATTGATGCTGGTGGAGATGAAATGACCAAGGCAATTGTGAAAGCCATGGGAATTGAAATGGAAAGGGCAGAAGCGCTCAAGGTTTCTGGCAAGAATTTTTTTGAAACTGAATCAGCGGTTAGTTTTTTCACACTCGAGCTTATTACGGGAGAGGTAGAACGAATGATCCGTGCATATTGCAAGGATGGTGATCGGGACAAAATTGAGGAGATTATCCTTTCTGGCGGAACATCGAGACTGACAGGTATCGCGGATTATTTTTCCAATAAATTGAAAATAAAAACAACAATTGGTAACCCTTTTGCACGAATCGGCTATGACAGTCGATTGAAATCAACCATCGCAGATATTCAAAATAATCTCAATATTGCGGTGGGGTTGGCGTTGAAAGGTGTGGATGAATATTTGAAAGATAATTTAAATAAAAAATAATTAAAACAATTTAAAATATTTCGCTGAGCTTGCTTTCAAGCAGGGTCGTCTAGAATGATGGACGAATCTAGCGAAGTAGGAATAATAAAATGGCAAATATAAATTTAATTACAGACAGAGAAAATGCGAGAATGCTTGGAACTGGAACTGTTGTGCTCCTGGTAGCATTCTTTATCGTCATCCTGATTTATGGAGGACTGATTTTCTATGGGAATAAGCTGGGGACTGACTTGACGACAGCCAAGGAAGAATATGCAGCTAAATTCAATATTTTTGCTGTTGGTGGTTCTGGGCAAGTCTTAGATTTCCAAAACAGATTAACAATTTCAAATGAGCTTCTTGCGACGGAGCGGGACAACGGAAAGGATCTGCAAAACATTGAAAGTGTGATGATTGATGGCGTATACCTTGATTCCTATGTCTATGATGAGTCGGCTAAGTCAATTAAGATTGATTGCTTCGCCGACAGCTATGAAACGGTGGCAAAGCAAATTTTGAGTTTCAAGGGTGACGATTATTTTTCAACTGTACTTGCCGGTGAGACTAAGCTTGACCCAAAAAGAAAGATGATTAATTTCCCTGTTGTCTTAACGATTAAATAAAAAATATGAAAATAAAAATACTATTAGCTCCGGGACTAATCGTTGTTATCGTAGTAGCAATTATCTGGTATGTCTATCCGGCCTATGACGGCGTGGATGGTGTCAGAGATAGGCGCGCGAAAATGACAAGTCAGGATGTGCTCACGGCTAAGCTGGATGGTAATATTAGCAGTGCGGAAAAATTAGGAACAGAGTTGCGTGTTAATGCGACTCAAAATGCAGTTGTTTTTAATTATATTCCCAAGGGTAAAGAGGAAGAGAAAATTATTGAAAATCTGAACTTGCAAGCAACGGGAAGCACTCTAGCTGTATTGGAAATTTCTGTTTCCGAATTGGCGGATGTTGTCGCTGCAGCAGAGGTTAGCACACTTTCGATTGCCCCGCCCATTGCCGATCCTGTCACGGGAGCTGTTGTGCTCGAAGCGCCAAAAGTGGTGCCTAAGAAATTGAAAGTAAAGTATTCTGTTGTTGGTGATTATGCCAATATTAAGGTTTTAATAGGAAAAATCCAAAAGCTGAAAAGATTTAACAAGTTCTTGGGGCTGGATATAAAGACATTGATGACGGAAGGGCAGGAGATTAGTGATTCCTTACAAGCGAATATGACGCTAGAGTTTAATTATTTGAGTGAGCCTAAACGACTGACCGATGCTGATTTGAGTAATGAGATTTTTTCAGCCACAGGAGGTTTTAGTAGTCAGATTATCGGAAAAATACGTGAGAGTAGAAATGTTGAAGTTAATAATGTTATGCCGGGACAAAAAAGAGGGAATAATCCTTTTATCATTGCAAAATAATGACTCCGAAAGATGATGATGTAAAAAAAGAAGAAGCTGTTGCTGCGGAGGGACTTCGGCAGAATATTTTGCGTGAAGCGCCGAAAACTGTCGCTGGCAGTCTTGTTAATATGATTCCCAGGGAAGTCGCGGAGAAATATAGCATGATGGTTTTTGACAAAGTGGAAGATGTTTTGAAAGTGGCAATGGCCGATCCAGAAGACGCGCAAGCTTTGAATACTTTGAATTTTGTGGCGGAAAAAGAGAAAGCTAGGATTGAAACTTATGCAGTTTCACAAAAAGTATTTGCTGATTTATTTGCTTTCTATAACGAAACGAACGAAGCATTGAAAGAAGCAGTTGATTCTTTTGAAGATGAAAAAGATCAATTGGCGATTGAGGATAGTAACAATGATTTACTGGGAAAGAAGAATACGGCGGAAGTTTTGAAAGATGCTCCTGTTACGAAGTTGGTTGAAGTGATTATTAGTCACGCTGTGGAGGGAAAGGCCAGTGACATCCACATTGAGCCGATGGACAAGGATTATCGCGTGCGATTTCGAGTGGACGGCGTGTTGCATGTTAGCTTGATTTTCCCAATCGAGATTGGTCCGGTGGTGATTTCTCGCATAAAGATTTTGGCCAATTTGAAAATTGATGAAAAGAGAAAGCCACAAGATGGTCGATTTCGACTGAATTTCAACAAAAAAGATATTGACTTTCGCGTCTCATCATTGCCTGTTGTCGGTGGAGAAAAGATTGTGATGAGAATTCTGGATAAGGATAGCGGCACGAGTAGTATTGAGAATCTTGGACTTGTGGGAATGGCAAAGCGCGATATTGGCGTGGCAATTCGTGAGACATACGGGATGATTTTAATGACTGGTCCAACTGGCAGTGGAAAATCAACCACCCTTTACACTCTTTTGAAAATTTTGAATAACGAAGAACGCAATATTATTACGCTAGAAGATCCGGTGGAATATTTTATCGAAGGTCTAAATCAGAGCCAGATCAAACCGGAAATCGGCTATACTTTCGCTTCCGGTCTTAGGACAGTTTTGCGTCAAGATCCGAATGTGATTATGGTGGGAGAAATTCGCGACGCCGAAACGGCAGAGCTGGCGGTCCACGCTGCTCTCACGGGACATTTGATGTTTTCCACATTGCATACAAACACAGCGATTGGCGCCATTCCGCGTCTGATTGACATGAAAATTGAACCATTTTTGCTTTCTTCAGCACTTCGGATGGTGATTGCTCAGCGTTTGGTGCGGCGAATCTGTGAGAAATGTAAAAAAGAGATTACCGTTTCTCCTGTGGTTAGTGGTGGGATAGCGGAAAAAATAAAGAATATTAGCGAGAAGGAATTGAAAAGCTATGGAATAAAGTTGGCGGATGGGCTCAGATTTTATCATGGCGACGGATGTGACGCTTGCAATGGAACGGGACTCAAGGGGCGATTGGCAATCTATGAAGCCGTGCCGGTAACAGAGGAAATCAGAAATATCATGATTGAAAAAAGAGGTAGTGAAGAATTGATCAAAAAAGAGCGCGATCGGATGGGTGTTATTACAATTGAACAAGATGGTATCTTGAAGATTATCCAAGGACTCACAACGATTGAAGAGGTGGAGCGAGTGACGGAGTGTAACTTCACAACCCTGACTGAAGAAAACGACTAAGTATATTTTTTATTTTTAATTATAATTTTATGGAAGAGCAGAAAAAGAAGATCATGATTATCGAGGATGACTATTTTGTTATGGATATCTATTACACAAAACTCACGCAGTCCGGCTTTGATGTGATTAGCGCAAACAACGGACTTGACGCGTTGAAAAAGTTGCAAGAAGAAAAACAAATTCCCGATTTAATTTTGCTAGACATCATTATGCCTTATCTTGGCGGGTTGGAAGTTTTGGAGCGGATTAAAGCTGATGAACAATTAAAAGGTATCCCGGTAATTTTGCTCACTAATTTGAGTCAAAAAGCCGAGATTGATAAGGGGATGGGGTTGGGAGCGAAAGATTATTTGATCAAGTCGCATTTTACGCCGTCAGAAGTTTTGGAAAAAATAAATTTACTTATTAGTAATGCCTAAATATTTATGCTACGTACTGAACAAAAAATAAAAAATTTGCTCAGAATTGCCGCACAACGCGGGGCTTCAGATTTGCATTTGGTGGTTGGTCGCTATCCGACCTATCGAATTGATGGGAAGCTTATTTCGCTCAATCAAGATGAGATTATCACGCCAGAAGTTACGCGGGAAATTTGCGATGTTGTTTTGAACGAAGAGAAGAGAAAGCAATTGGAGAAAGAAGGGCAAGTCGACCTGTCCTATAATTTTGAAGACAAGGTGCGTTTTCGTGTTAATGCTTTTATTCAGCAGGGTTATACGAGCATGGCATTTCGTCTGATTTCCAAAGAGATTCGGACACTGGAGGAATTGGGTGTGCCGGAAATTCTTTATGATTTTACCAGAGTTTCCCAAGGATTATTTTTAATGGTAGGACCGGTGGGACATGGAAAATCGACGACACTGGCCGCCATGATTAATGACATTAATCATAATCAAGAAAAACATATTCTGACTATCGAAGATCCGATTGAATATGTCTATGAGCAGGATCGTTCAATCATCAATCAGAGAGAAGTCTATCAAGACACAAACTCTTTTCAATTGGCACTCAAGGGGCTTTTCCGTGAGGACGCTAATGTGGTGCTCATTGGTGAGCTTCGAGACCTGGACACGATTTCTGCGGCAATGACAGCAGCTGAAACCGGGCATTTGATTTTTGGGACACTTCACACTAATGATGCTCCGCAAACTATTGATCGGATCGTGGATGTTTTTCCGGCTCATCAGCAAAATCAAGTCCGAGCGCAATTGGCTAGTGTGCTTTTGGCGGTCGTGTCTCAGCGCTTGATTCCCAGGGTTGATGAGGGTCGGTCTCCGGCGGTTGAAATTATGATTAAAAATCACGCAGTGGAAAACTTGATTCGAGAGAACAAAAGTTATCAGATTGGCAACGTGATCGAAACAAGTTCGCAAGAAGGGATGGTGACAATGGACCGTTCGCTAGTAGATTTGGTCAGGAGAGGTTTGGTTTCACTCGAAATTGCTTCGGCCTATGCAAGGGACGCAAAAAATTTCGAAACGCTGCTCAAATACTAATTGAAAATTTTTTGGATTTTCTATTTATTTGAAATGATGGTATAATAAAAAAGTTATAAGACTGGAGATTTTTGAAAAAATAAAAAAATGATTAAGGGTGAAAAATATGAAATTTAAGTTTAAGGCTAAAACAAAAACAGGAGAAGAAAATGCTGGTTACATCAGCGCCGCTAGTCGCGATTTAGCTGCTGCTATTTTGCAAAAAAATGAACTTTTTCCGATTAGTCTTGAGGAAGAGGTGGGGAGTTCAGCCAAAAAATTAGTCGCTCAATATTTCGACAAAGTCACGAGCAAAGAATTGGTGATCTTTTTTCGACAATTGGCAATTTTAATTGAAGCACGAGTGCCGATTGTTGTGGCCCTCACAGCTATTGGTGAGCAAACAACGAGCAGTTTTTTGAAAATCATTTTAGCTGAAGCGATGAAGGATATTGAAGATGGTCTTCCGCTGTCTGATGCTTTTGCGAAACACAAGGAGGTCTTTTCTGATTTGGTCATTAATATTGTCAAAGCTGGTGAAGCCTCGGGAAATTTGAAAAAATCGGTGGAATATGTGGCGGATAATATTGAGAAAAACTATAATCTGACCAATAAGGTGAAATCTGCCATGCTTTACCCTGCAATAATTATGGTAGTGTTTTTTATTATTGGTTTTTTAGTGATTACGCTTATCATCCCGAAGCTGACTATAATGATTAAAGAGTTGGACGCAAAAGTTCCTTGGTATACAAATGTGCTCATCAAAACTGGAGATTTCATGGTGAATTATTGGTGGGCAGTGCTCGTGCTTATTTTTGGTTTTGTTGCCGGCGTCGCCTATTATCTGAACACGCCAGAGGGGAAAAAGGAATGGGATCAGATAAAATTAAAGTTACCAATTATGGGAACGCTGTTTCGCTATGTCTATATTACAAGATTCTCTGAAAACTTAGCTGTGCTCTTGGCTGGTGGCATCCCGATTATTAAGGCACTCACGATTGTGAGTGCGGTGATTGGAAATTCGGCCTATGAAGAGTTGCTTTTGCGAACAGCGGAGAGTGTAAAAAAAGGAGAGACGATGAGTGATATTTTGCGCAGAAGCCCACTTTTTCCACCAATGGTTTCGCATATGATCAAGATTGGTGAAGATTCCGGTCAAGTCGATGCAGTGCTTGGGCATATTACCAAATTTTACAGTCAAGAGGTAGAACTGATGGCAAAAAATATGTCAACACTGATTGAACCAATTTTAATGATTATGATTGGGCTCGGTGTCGGTTTTATGGCTGTGGGAGTTCTCATGCCGATATATAATATTGCGGGACAGATAAAATAGAAAAATTTTTAAAACTAGGAAGGTGGGTGAAATATGAAAAATAAAAAAGGTTTTACTCTAATTGAACTTTTGATCGTAATCGCGATTATCGGAATTTTAGCTTCAATTGTGCTCGTTAGTTTGAATAGTGCGAGAGCGAAAGCCAGACAAGCTGATTTTAAATCTGGAGTTGCAAGTCTAAAATCTGCTTATGCTAGTGAGTGTAGTTCCGATGACGGTGATACAATGCTCATTACGGCAATTCCACCATCTGTGAGTTCGCCAGCTTCGACAGATAATATGTGCAATGGATCGGGAAGCTTTGATGATATTGATGTAACTCCAGTTGATCCGGCCAGTTTGCCTGAGACTTGTACGGGAGCAGTTATTACAAGTGCCGGAGTTAATTTTGATCTCTGCCCATAGAAAGAATTAAGATTTGATTTTACATAGAAAGTGAGCTCACCAAATCCAGCGAAGCTGGTACCCGACTGGAGCGGAATTTAGTGAGAAGGATAATGCTTTTGATCATCTACTTGTTGGTGATTTAGGGGCAAACTAGAAAGGTGGGTGAAATTATGAAAAATAAAAAATTAAAAGGTTTTACTCTGATTGAACTTTTAATCGTGATTGCGATTATTGGAATTTTGGCGTCAATTGTTTTGGTTAGTTTAAATGCGGCGAGAGCGAAGGCAAAATCAGCATCGTTTAAAGCTGGTATTTCTAGCTTGGTGCCGGCGTTTGCGATGTGTGAAGATATGGGATCTACTCTTACTACTCCAACTAATGCTGGCTTTGGAACAACTTCAACTAACGTTTGTCCAGGAACTGTTTCCATGCTTCCAAACCTAGTTCCAAAAACGTGTTCGTTTATCAGTTCAATAACCTTTAATGGTACTACGAGCAATTCTGATGGTATATTTTTTCTCAATATGACTTGTAATGTTGGAACTGGAACGGTGACTTCTACATGTTCTGAAGCTGGATGCACCTATGTTGAAGCAGGACTCTAAGGTATTTTTGAGGATGTTTTTGTCGATAGACGTTAATGAATTTCCCGCTCCGCATAGATAAATTATTTAAATTTAGTTGCGGAGCGGGTCGACAAGATAATGGTGTTTTTGCGATTATTCAAAAATGGCTGTTTGATATTTTTTTAAAGTTTATTTCGCAGTGCCCATCTTTATCGGTTTAATTTATTCTGAATAATCTTTATATGCCTCTTCGCTTACGGCTATTTTTAAATAAAGTTAGATTCTTATATTCAAATTATCCGGCACTTATTTCCGTAGGTGTTTTTTTGGTTGTAGCACTGCTTTATTCGTGGGCGTATTTGGATAACTCGGGAATCTCAACTATTGATGATCATTTTTATTATTTTAAGTATGCTGAAATTTTAAGAAAAGGTGGTTGGGATGAAATGAAAAATTTCACAGGAGGCTTTCTGCTAAAAACAGAAGTTGGACAAAGCAAATTCGGACTATCCTTATTTAATATTGCTACCGTTCCTTTTACTTTTTTCAAGGATAGTATAGCTGGATTAAAATTGAGTGATATATTTTTCGCATCCAGTCTTTTAGCGCTTTTTTATTATGTCTTAAAAAAAGCAAATATAAAGTATCCTCTATTTTTTACTTTTTTTATACTTGCTTCTCCTTTTTTAATCCATCGCTTATTGATGGGTCGGCCATTTATTTTAACAATAGGTCTGGTTTTTTTGGAAATGTTTTTGGTGGTCAAGAAAGAATATCGAAAGTTATTTTTACTTACATTGGTGCATTTATTTTGGCATAATGCAACATTTTGGCTTCCACTTGTGATAGTTGGGATTGTTGAGATAGCGCGATATCTGGTTTTGCAGAAGTTTTTTTATTATAATTTCTTTGCAGTTTTTTTTGCGACTGCTTCAGGGATGGTCTTTTTGCCCAACTTTCCTAATCTTTGGACTTGGCTCGGGAATATTTTTGTTGCACAGACAAGCGTGATAGATAGATCATCTAAGGTGTCCGGAATGGAATTGTCGGCGCTAGATGCTTTTAGCGGACGTTTTATCGGTATAGATGTATTTTTTGTTATTGCACTTATTTGTGTTGCAACAATAATCTTTTTCTATATAAGACAAAAAAAAGAACCAAGTTCTTTGATTTGTATAGGTCAAGATTGTGAATTGGCAGAACGTTATATCATAGCATACTCTTCTTTTATATTTCTTTTACTTCTTATATTGGGAACAATGGTCATTTCTGGAAGATTTTACGATTATTATCAGTTCACCCTAATTTTTTTGTTGGCAGTTATTGTGAGTATATTCCAAAAGGAACGACTAGTTGTTTTCAATGGAGGCCTATATAGATATCTGGCTGTGGGCTTGGTGGTATTTATCGCGCTGGTTTCATTGAATAATTTTATTGAGCTAAAAAAAATGATTGGCAATATTCGCTATGCTAGCTATATTGAAGCTGCTCGGTGGCTAGAGTCCCATTCAAACGAAAAAGAGTTAGTTTTTATTCATGATTGGGGTAGTTTTCCTCGATTATTTTTTGGTGATAGCAAAAATGTTTATACGATGGGGATGGATCCAACTGCGCTGAAACAATATGACCAGAAGCTGTATTGGCGTTGGTATAACATGTATAGGTATAATTTTTATTGTGATGAAATGCGAGATTGTGAAGATTTGGTAAAAGCAACAAGTGATAGATTGGCTACGCAGGGGGAAGATGCCGGCAAAGAATATGCCAAGGAAAATGGAAGAAAAATGGTTGATTCAGTTAAGACTGAATTTGGTTCTCGATTTATTGTTTCTGACGTTGATGCCTTTAGTCGAATAATCGCATTAAACCCTGATTTAATCGAAGAACATTATGAGGCCAAGGCGCAGAATGAGAATGTGAAAGTTGATGTATTTAAACTTAAATAAATGAATAATAAAATTGTAGTAGCAATTCCTTGTTATAACGAAGAATTGACAATTGGTAAGGTGATAGCGGATTTCAAAAGAGAGCTGCCGGAAGCGCGGGTTTTGGTCGTGGACAATAATTCGAGAGATCAGACGGCAGAGATTGCTCGAAAAGCCGGAGCAGATGTGACTAGTGAAAAAAGACAAGGCAAAGGTTTTGCTGTCCAAAAAATATTTAATGAGTTCGATGGAGATGTGCTCATCTTAGTCGATGGTGATGATACTTATGAAGCTAAAAACGTGCATGATTTGTTAGTGCCAGTGTTAGAGGATAATGCCGATATGGTAGTGGGAAATCGGATACACTCAAAGAATGCGAGTATTTTTACCGGTAGTCATTGGGTGGGAAATAAATTTCTCACCAAATCACTAAATTTTCTGTTTGGGACGAAACTTCAAGATATGGAATCGGGTTTTCGAGCAATTGATAAAAAGTTTGTTCATTCAAGTGCGCTCTTGGCAGGCGGCTTTGGGATTGAGCCGGAGTTAACTATCCAAGCTTTGGAGCGCGGCGTGCGAATAGGGGAGGTTCCGATAGCGCTTTATCTGAGAAAAAAAGGGAGTCATTCAAAACTTAATGCAGTAAGGGATGGTACGGTTGTCCTCTATACAATTATCTCCCTGTTTCGAGACTATAAGCCGTTGCAATTTTTTACACTCTTGAGCTCTATCTTTTTTTTGATAGGCATGTTTCTTGGATGGTATAGCATTCGAGATTATATACACACGGGTATTGTTTTGCGCATTCCAACGTTAATTGTTGCCGGCCTTTCAATGATCGCTGCTTTTATCAGTTTTATTGCTGGATTGATTTTAAGCTCAATTAAAAGGAGGCATGAAGAGCTGCTAGTTATAATTAATAGAAGACGGAGAATTGAGTGATGCAAAATAATTTAACTGGCGATATTGATATGATAAGAAAACTAAATTTAGGATGCGGAGAATTTAAAAAGAAAGGATTTGTTAATGTGGATTATTTTTCGATTTCAGAGCCTGACATTCGGCATAATTTAGAGGTGTTTCCCTATCCTTTTGCAGACAATGAATTTCTCTTGGTTGAGGCGGATCATGTTTTAGAGCATCTAAATAATCCATTCGGAGTTATGAAGGAATTGCATCGCATAGTTGAAAATGGAGGGATGGTAAAAATAAAAGTCCCTCATTTTTCAAGAGGATTTACTCATCCAGAACACAAAAGAGGATTCGACTTAGCCTTTTGTCATTATTTTAATCCATCTTTTCAAGGAGGTTATCAGGGGTTTGAATTTGTTCCAGAAAAGATGATCTTTGCCTGGATGTGTCAACCGTATTTGAAAAAAACCCTAGTATCTCCATTTGTTTACCATACGGCCGTGTCAACCGGGAAAATTTTAGATTTTTTTGCTAATCTAGCCCCTCTTTTTTGTTCGAGAGTATGGTGTTTTTGGGTAGGAGGATTTGAGGAAATAGAGTTTCATTTTAGAGTAGTTAAAAAATGATTGATGAGAGTGTTTCAGTTTCTTTCTAGTATTTTCTGATACAATTTTATCGATTTTTCCCAGCTAAATTTTTTTACTATTTTGCTTTTCATTTCTCTCCCCATGGAGACCCTTTTTTCTTTATCGGAAATGATATTTGTTATGGTGGCGCTTATTTTGCGTATATGAGGAATTTCCATAAGAGTGTCTTCTTCTAGATTGATAACTTCATCCGCTCCCTCATTTGGCGTAGCAATGATTGCGCAGCTGCAATACATTGCTTCTAGGAGAGATGTGGAAAGTCCGCCACCGTGCAGGGCGGAATGGATGTAGATGTCTGATACCTTCATTATTCCAATTGCTTTTTCTCTTGGCATGCTTCCAAGCAGGATGGTTGATTCGTCACATAACTCTTGCAGCCTGGAAAAATCTTCTCCATCACCGATGACAATAAAAATTATTTGTTTTTTTATGTTTTCTGAGAGGTTTTTGATTGCCTCTATGCTATATTCAATCCCTTTCCATTTATAGAGTCTGGCCACGGTCAAGATGATTATTCTGTCTTTAAATCTGTTTTTAAAATCAATATCGGGAGGGATAGAATCTATCGCTTCCAAATTCAGTCCGCGGTAGATTATCGGAGAATGTCTTTTATCAAATTTATAGACAAACTTCTGGACTGCTCTCGAGATAGAAATGTTTATATCTGACGATCGGAAAATGAGTCTACCGATCGTTAGGTCATATATTTTCGCAATAAATGATTTTAGTGGGCTTGATAGGATGGTGAAGTTGGAAGTATGCTCAATGTGGATCCATCTAATTCTTTTGATTTTGGCGAACAGCATGGCCAAAAGAGACGTGTTGAAAAATCTAATGCGTGAGATGATAAGCTCATAGTCTGTTTTAAATAGGCCAAGATATAGTTTCCAAAACTTAAATTTCCAAAATTTTGGCAGGGGATAGTTGGGAACAATTTCAAAGGCCGGAAATCTGATGATGTCTAGGTGTTCATTGATTTTTTCATATTCGGCCGAGTCTTTGATGAGTAGGCAGGTAAAAACAGTGATTCTTGTATTTTCACTAGCTAGGTGTCTATTGAATTCATCGGCATGACTGCTTAGTCCTCCAATACAAGGGGGGTATATTGCAGTAAAAACAAGTATTTTCATGGTATTTTTAGTCAAAATATTTTTTAAACCAATTTTCTAAAATTATCATCGACCAAATTTTATGAGACAGGTCAACCGGGGTATTCTGTTGAATATGGAGCAGCTTTTTCACGGTAGCTTCGTTGAAGATATTTCTATTCTTAGCTCTTTCGGAAAGCAACAGGTCATTAGAATAATCTTTCATCTGATTTTTGAGCCAAATATTCAGGGGTGTTTCAAAGCCTTTTTTGGACCTGTCAATTATTTGATCAGGCAAAAGGTCTCTCAGCGTTTCTTTCAAAATCCATTTTGTTTGATTGAAGTTTTTAATCTTTAAGTTGGACGGAATCTTGGCTGTTAGCTCTAGAAGCTCATGGTCCAGAAAAGGCGATCGCGTTTCCAGCGCAACGGACATGCTGGCGAGATCCACTTTTGTCATAAGGTCGTCTGGCAGATAGGAGGAGAAATCGGCATAGAGAGTTTGATCTAATCTATTCTCAGTTGTCGATTCATTGAATTTATTGACTATCAACTCAAGGCTATTTTCTCTCAATGTGATTTTCTGAAAGTTTTCGGAGAATAAGTTATTTTCAATATGATTGTTTTGGCGATACATGTAACTTACATAGCGCTTTCGATAATCTAGCGGCAAATGACTCAAGAAAAGAAATATCTTGGACAGTAGTTCGCTTTTTATATTTTCAAGGGGAATTTTGGCAATAATATTGGCCGGGAGTTTGTTAAAAAAACGCAAGTAATCAAGTTGAAGGGAGCATTTTTGGATGGCGTGCCTGAGATATCCGGCGAAGTTTTCATCTCCGCCGTCTCCTGACACGGCAACTGTAACGTGTTCGCGGGTCAATTTGCTTAAATAATATGTTGGGATGGCGCTGGAATCTGCGAATGGTTCTTCATAGAGTCGGACGAGCTCAGGCAGGATTTCCATGGTCTGAGGCTTTACAATGAATTCAGTATGATCCGTTTTAAATTTGTTAGCCACTATCCTCGCATAAGGCAGTTCATCATATTTTTTTTCCGAAAATCCAATGGAAAAAGTTTTGATTGGTGTGGGGCTGAGTTTGCTCATCATTCCAACGATAGCACTAGAGTCAATTCCTCCGGAAAGAAAAGCGCCCAGGGGAACATCGGCGGTCATGCGTAGTTTTACGGATTCCTCTAATTTATTGATAATTTTTTCTTTCCAGTCATCGATAGATAGGTCTAATTTTTCGGAATAATCTAGCTTCCAGTAACGTTCAAGTTTGGCCTGCTTTGTCTTGAGATCTATCAATAAGAAGTGGGCTGGTTCAAGTTTTTTGATATTTTTGAATCCAGTAAATGGCGCTGGGCAATATTGAAATGTTAAATAATGGCGGATAGCTGCATAGTCCGGTTCTTTCTTGTAATCCGTTTGGGTTAGGATTGCCTTGAGCTCTGATGCGAAAATGAAGACCTTGTCATCAAGGTAATATTTGAAGGGTTTTTTTCCAACTCTATCTCTGGCGCAGAATATGGTTTTTTCTTTGTCGTCATAGATAGCGAAAGAAAACATCCCTCGCAAATGATGGAGACAATCGGTGCCGTATTTGTGATATAGCGCCATGATTACTTCTGTATCAGTGTTTGATTTGAATGTACATATTTTTTCTTTTTGTAGATTTTTTTTTAAGGCTTGAAAATTATATATTTCGCCATTGAATACAATCCAATAGCGATCCATGTAGCTCATTGGTTGATGTCCAAAATGGGAGAGGTCAATAATGGATAATCTTTGGTGTCCGAGTCCAATTTTTTGGTTAGGGGAGATGTATGTTCCACTATCATCTGGTCCGCGATGGGCGATAGCCAAATTCATTTTTTTCATATCTCCAACTGAAACAGTGCCAGTGTCAAGATGAATTTTTCCTGTGATTCCACACATAGAATGATCGAATTATGCTATACTGAAGATATTGTTTAGCTTATATGTAATTAGTCTATCAACTCTGTCGCTTTTATGCAAAATAATACAATCGATATCGAGGTATGCGAGGGTTTGGTTGTGAAAAGAACTATTAAAGAAATCATCTCCGAGAGAATGAATCCGCGAATATGGCAGTGGGCATATTTAAGCCTCCGGGCGTTGCTTAGGGAGGTGAAGATTTTTTCCGGGATGCTTGAGCGGGAGAGAGCTGAAAAAATGCTTGATCTGGGCTGTGGAGTGAAGCCGTACCGATCTCTATTTCCAGAAGTAAGGGCGTATGTTGGTTTTGATGTCAGCAGAGATAGTGGCGCAGATTTTTTTGGATTTAATTGGGAGCTTCCTTTTGGGGAGAGCGAATTTGATGCTCTGATTTCGACTCAAGTATTGGAGCATACCTTAAAAATACATGAGACCATCAAGGAAATTAAGCGAGTTGTGAAAAATGATGGGCTGATCTTTATTTCAGTGCCACTGGCTTTTCCTGAGCATGAAATTCCTCATGATTATTATCGGTTTACTCAATATGGACTCAGGGAGTTATTTGAAGGTTTCGAAGTGATTAAAATCTGCCCACTTAGCGGTTACCTTAAAACTCTTATAATCCTTTGGAACAATTTTTTACATTATTTGCCAGGATCGAAATATTGGCTTTTTCCGCTATTTGCTATGAATAATTTTTTGGCTCTTGCGATTGACAAGGTTGCCTTGCTAGTCTCGTCTATGTTGTTCAAAATGAGCGGCAGGGCAGTTATTAAGGAAATTTATGCCAAATATTATGCTAGTTTTACTGAAAGTTATGTTGTTATCTTGAGAAATAGGAAATAATCTTCTTTTCTGAAGCTGAATCTTTAGGGATATTGCTTGCAATTTTTTTGCGCCATTTGGGGATTTGTGGTAAGATTGTGATATGGAAAAGATTAATACTGAAAAGTTCAAAGAACTTGCCCAAAAATATGATCTTAAGCTGCTGATTCTTTTTGGTTCGCAAGTCAGTGGAAAAACTCATCCAATGAGCGATTTTGATTTTGGTTTTATCGGCGAAAAAGAACTGAACTATGAGAATAGGAGTAGGCTTATGCGGGACCTGTCAATATTAGTGAAATTCTCTGACGTTGAGGCAGTGGATCTTAAAAAAGCCAGTCCATTTCTGTTGAGGGAAATAGCAAGAAATAATAGTGTTGTCTTTGAAAAAAATGGAGCTTATGCTGACTTTTTTTCGAACGCTGTTCGAAAATATTTTGATGCTAAGCCAATTTTCGAGTTGCAAGAAGTGTTATACTCCAATATCATTAATAATTATCGAAAAAAATATGCCAAATAAGGAATTGATAAAGCGAAAAATTAATAAAATTGAAAGTTATCTCAAAGAGTTGATGCCGATCTTGAAGCTTGATTCCAATGAGATTCTTAAAGATTATACGAAACTTAGGACGCTGGAAAGAGATTTTCAACTTATTGTCGATACGGTAATAGACATAAATACTCACCTCATTTCAACGGAAAATTTGCGTGCTCCGGAAAATGCAACGGAGACATTTAGTATTTTAGGTGAAGCAAAAATTCTTCCTACGGATTTTGTGAACAAGTTTTCTCCGGTTGCGGGAGTGCGAAATATAATCGTGCATGATTATGATAAGGTTGATGTGCAAAAATTGATTGATGATATCAAAAAGGATATTGATCAATTTGGTGAGTATGCGGTGTATATCGATGATTTCATAGACGGAGTATGAGTATCCCGACATAAAGTAGTGTCTTCGCAGGAGCAGGTTGTAAAACTCGCTTCTGCTATGTAAAAAGGAGCGGACAATTTGTTCGTTCTTTTTTTGTGCCTTATTTCAGCCATTTTTAGCGAAAATTTGACAAAATCATTAAAATATGCATAATTATAGTATAATCAATTCATGATAATTGATACAACTATGGTTAATATAAATAGAAAAATCAGCGAAGGCTTGAAAAAAGCGATTAAGGGAGAGAAAAAAGTAATAATTCTTTATGGACCGAGGCAGGCCGGAAAGACCACGCTCATCAAGCAATTGCTTTTTGAGATGGGAAAGGAATTTGAATATTTCACCGGAGACGATCTTTACGCGCAAAATATTTTCAGTCGGAATGAGCTTGAATCTTTGAGAAAGGTTTTGAAAAACGAGATTGTGGTTATTGACGAAGCGCAAAAAATTGAAAATATTGGAAATTCTTTGAAGCTGATTTTTGATAATTTAGACATAAAAATAATCACTTCCGGTTCGGCATCTTTTGATTTGGCCAATAAACTTAGCGAGCCATTGACCGGTAGGACAAAAACTTTTTGGCTCTATCCGTTAGCCTATTCGGAGGTAGCCGATAGATATTACAAAACTGATCCTGGCACGGCGTTGGAAGAAATGTTGCGTTTCGGGATGTATCCAAAAACACATACACTGGAAAGCAATAAAGAAAAAGAAAGCTATCTGTATGAATATTTGAATAATTATTTGTATAAAGATATTTTAACTTTTTCCGGCGTGCGTAAACCCAAAAAAGTGATTGATCTCTTGACTCTTTTGGCTTTGCAAATTGGAAAAGAAGTGGCGATTTCGGAGTTGGCGCAAGCTCTCTCCTTGAGCCAGCAGTCAGTGAATAATTATTTGGATATTTTGGAAAAAATGTTTGTAATTGTCAATTTAAGGGGCTTTAGTCGGAATTTACGCAAGGAAATATCCAAGACTTCTAAATATTATTTTATGGATGTCGGTCTGCGGAACGCTCTTATCAGGAACTTCAATTCTGTTAATGTGCGCTCTGATTTTGGTGAGTTGTTGGAAAATTGGTTTGTGGTTGAAAAAATTAAAGCAGCGGACATATTCGAAAATCCGGCTAATTTTTATTTTTGGCGCACCTATGACCAGCAAGAAATAGATCTTATCGAAGAGCGGGAGGGGAAGTTAATCGGGTATGAAATAAAATGGAAAAATAAAGCTATCAAAGAGCCAAGTGAGTGGCTTAAGGCGTATGATGAGTCTTCATTTAATGCAGTGAACAGAGAGAATTATAATAAGTTTTTGTAGAATAAATCGATGACCTTTTTCGACTCAAGAAATAACAAAACAGGTTTAGGACTTACGCGTTTGCCAAAAAGTTATTCTAAAAGCGACGTTTCCTTGTTTTGGTTAATCTCTCGCTTGTTTACCAATGGTTTTTCCTGCGAAGAGAGATGCTCCGTGCGAACAACTCTTTGGCAAACGCGTAAGTCCTGAGGTTGTGAAACCTGCCTTTTTTTCTGAAGGTTCTCCAGAGATTCAACCCTCAGAGACATTCTTGGCTGTTTTTGCGTCGCTTGGTGAGTTGTGGTAGGATTATAATATGGAAAAGATTAATGTCGAAAAATTTAAGGAACTTGCCCAAAAATATGATCTTAAACTGCTGCTTCTTTTTGGTTCGCAAGTCAGTGGAAAAACTCATCCAATGAGCGATTTCGATTTTGGTTTTGTCAGTAAAAAAGAATTGAGCTATGGAACCATGGGCGGTTTGAGTGTTGATTTGTCTCGGTTAGTTGAAAAGGAGGCCGATGTGGTCGATTTGAAAAATGCCGGACCGTTGCTTAAATACGAGATTACTAAAAACAATAAGATTCTATATGACGCGAAAAACGAATATGAGTATTTTTTTGTCATTGCTATGCGAGAATATTTTGAAGCTAAACGTCTTTTTGAAATGCGAGATAGGATGGTTGCCAATAAGATAAATGAATTTAAAAAAGTTTATGCTAAATAAGGAGCTGATAAAATTCAAGCTGGGAGCCATTGTCGGTTATCTTGGAGAAATCGAATCTATCAAAAATATGGACATTTTCGATATATTGGGCGATGTCAAGAATTTGCGATTTTTTGAAAGAAATTTTCAACTGATTGTGGATACTATGCTAGATATAAATTCGCATATTATCGTAGAAGAAAGTTTTGGAATTCCTGATACATATAGCAATACCTTCATTATTCTTGGAGAAAAGGAGGTGCTTCCATTCGATTTTGCCTATAAAATAGCAGAGGCGGTCAAGCTGCGAAATATGGTTGTGCATAAATATGATAAGGTGGATAATAAAAAAATGATTCAGGATTTAAAAAATGGAATTTCGCAATTTGAAGAATATTTGGTGTATATTGATAATTTCATAAAGCCAAAATGAAAAATTTCATGCCTGTCATTTTTCTCGCATGAACAGGTTCTATGGCCTGTTTTTTGATTTTTTGATTTTCTCACAATCTTTTGCGCCGTTTGGTGATTTGTGGTATATTGGAAACAGGGAAAAATAATAAAAATTTTTAAGGCTTAAATATATGAAAAAAAATAGGGAAACCACAATCGATGAATTAGCTATCATGATTCAAAAGGGTTTCGAAGAGTCGGATAAGCGAATGAAGGAAGGATTTAAGGAGTCGGATAAGCGAATGAATGATGGATTTAAGGAGTCGGATAAGCAAACTGATAATAAAATTGAAGCGCTAGCCAGTATGGTTCAAAAAGGATTTGATGGTATGGATAAAAAATTTGATAAGAAGTTTGAAGTTGTGCATGAGGAATTGAAAAAAATCAATAAGACTCTGGTTGCGCTAGAAAAAGGGCAAGAGGATTTGAAATTGCGCCAGGATAATGTGCCGTATCGGTTTGAGTTGAAAGAACAGGGGGATGTGATAACTGATCACGATAAGCGTATTAGATTTCTTGAGCGAAAAGTGCTATTAGCGAATTAAAAAGTAAAAATAAAAAAGTTCTATGCTTATCATTTTTTTTCTTTTCGGTCTGATTATTGGCAGCTTTCTCAATGTTGTTGTTTATCGTATTCGCACGGCAGAAACTATAATGGGGCGCTCCCATTGTCGACAATGCAAAAAAACTATCCGCTGGTATGATAATATCCCGGTTTTGAGTTTTGTCCTTCTGAAATTTAAGTGTCGTGATTGTGGAGAAAAGATTTCTTGGCAGTATCCTCTAGTGGAGTTGCTCACGGGCGTTGTTTTTGCGCTTTTGGCAAATCAATACTTTATTCTAGGAAATCCTGCTACCTGGCTTATCACTGGTGTGATGCTTGCTCTTGCTAGTGCGCTCTTGGTAATTTTCATCTATGATATTTTGTACATGGAAATTCCCAATTTGATTCTTTGGCCAGCGATCATTTTGGCTTTAATTTTCAATTTCTATCTTGATTTTGGACAAATATTTTCAACTGTCTGGGAGCGAATGTCAGTTTCCGGGATTATGGCTGGCGGAGGCGCATTTTTGTTTTTTTTCTCCTTGTCCTATTTTTCAAAGGAAAAATGGATGGGAATGGGTGATGCCTATCTCGTCGTTCTCCTTGGGCTCATTTTGGGTTGGCCAAGAATTCTTCTCGGGCTTTTTCTGGCTTTTGCGATTGGCGCTATTTATGGTATAATTCTTATTGGGATGAAGAAGAAGGAGATGAAGAGTCAGCTTCCCTTTGCTCCGTTTTTGATTATTGGGACATTTTTTGCTCTTTTTTACTACGCTCCCATCGTGGGTTGGTATCTGAGTCTATTTTAGTATTATTTATCTATGACTGGTAATTTGTTTTCGAAAAAAAAAGTGACACATGAAGACGAGCCTGTTTATGACGCAGTTATTTCGGGCAGGCAAGGATTTACAATTCTAGAACTGATTGTGATTATTGCTGTTGTCACTATAATCACTGCAATGTCTTGGAGTGCGCTGAGTGGTATGAAAAATAGGGCGAGTATTAATAATGCTTGTGGGCAGGTGTCGGCGATGATTAATAAAACGCGAAATTATGCTTTGTCCGGGAAAATGGTTGGCGGGGCTGGCGGTAGCGTTCCATCATCTTTCTCGGTGGCTGTGAATGGCTCTGTTATACAAATCTCGTCTAACCCTGTTGGCTTAAGCGAATCATTTGCTATTTCTGGTGGTGTTAACTGTTTCAGTATTGTCGGTGGAGTACCAGCTGGTCCTTGGTCTTCTGTGTATTCTACTCCCAATGCGGTTGGTGCCATTTCTCCTGCTAGTGCAACAGGTGTTCGTTGCCTTGGTCATGGAGGGAGTCGGGATGTGGAAGTTACGCCTTATCAGGCAATATGTAAATAGTTTTTTTGTTTGAATAAAAAATATAAAATGCGAAAACGAGTTTTGGAAAATAAAAAAAACAGGTCTGGTTATATGCTCATTGAGGCAGTAATTGCTACTTTCATTGTGGGGATTGTGCTTGTTACATTTCTGACTGTAATGGCGGCTTCATATCGTACGGAATTTTCCAAGCGAGAGATTATCATCGCTTCGAATTTGGCTCAGGAGGGGATTGAAATCGTTAGAAATATTCGGGATAATAATTGGAAGACTTGTGGGGCGGGCGATCCTCCGTGTAATGATGGATTTAAGAGTCCTCCTTTTCCTGCGAATAATTCTGGTTTTTGTATTTTTTATAATTCTGATTTCAGTATCAACGCCCCAGTACTTGGTTGTGGTGGGGCAATTTTATGTAGAAATAATACTACCGGTTTTTATAGTAACGCATGCGGAGTAGGAACGACAGCAACAAAGTTTAAGCGAAATATTACTATTAGTAATGGACCATCTATTCCTCTTACAGATTCAAGGACAATAACTAGCATAGTGACATGGGGTAGCAGTAATACTCTAACCATGACCGATACTATTTATTCATGGGGAAATATAGAATAATGCAAAAAGCTAACATGAAAAATATTTTAAATAAAAACAAAAAATACCCTACTGCTTGCAACGTCAACGCTTTGATTGAGCCTGCGGGAAGACGAGGGTTGACGTTTATTGAGCTGCTCGTTGCCGTTGCTATTATGAGCATTTTAACCATGACGATTGTGGCTGTTGCTATTGCTTTCCTCAATAATCGCACGGCAGTTAAGAGGTATCAGGCTAATAATGAAGAGTTATCTCTAGCTTTGAATTCTTTGGCAAAAGATATTCGTATGAGTGATTTTAATGTGGTACCAGCATTGGGTAGCTCCATAAGCAGTATCAATTTGAAAAACAATGCTACTGGAAATGTTGTCGTTTATACATTTAACGCTGGATCTCCCGCAACGCTTTCAAGAGCTGAAATTATATCGGGAGTGACAACAACCTATGTGGTCGCAAGTGATGTAACGGGAAGTTTTTTTGTGAGAGGAACTAAGATTGGCAGGATTACAACAGTACTTGTGAAAGCCGGTCCTCCGGGGATGACAGCGCAGACGACTGTTTCGATGCGAGCTAAGTATAAGGATGAAAATTAAGAGGATTTTTAGTAATAATTTTGAAAAAATGAAGATTCAAAAAAACAAACGAGGAAGTTTCATGATTGGGGTGCTGATCATGCTTTTGGTGGTTTCAGCGATTTCAATCGCGATTGTCAATCGCGCAATTCAAGGAACGACCCTTGCGCTTGATTCAAAAAAAGGCTATAGCGCCTATCAGGCTTCAGACACTGCTGCGGAAGCTTTTTTGAATAATCTGAAGGCATTGGACAATGAGCTAGCCGCAAGGATTCCGGAAAATGCGGTGTATAACGAGATGGGTTTTTGTGACGGGAGTGTTATAAAATGTTTTGATGCATCTCCTGTGCCATTGCAAGTCACCGCTGGTCATCTTTCGGACGTGTATAAGCTCCAAAGTCAAAGCAACGATCCTAGCAATGGCTTGAATCGCAAAATTCAAGCGGATTTGAGTGATCGAATCAATAGTGGATTGGGAAGTAATAATTTTACTGTAGCAAGTTGTGGGAGTGGTCCCACTACTTCTTGCACATGGAATAAATGTGATATAAAGCTGACCGTCGTTCCCAATGGTGACCCAGTTATAGTGAAAAAAATTAAAGATTATGAAGTGAGAAGGTCGATGCAGGGTAGTCTAAAGGCTGGTCATATTATTCCCAACAATGGCTGGTGGATAACAACGAATAGGGATGCTTCCGATGTATTTGTTCCGTTCAGATTAGCCACAGCGCCAGATGATAGTAAGATACTTAAAAACGGAGACTACAATCTTTCAGGAGGAAGCTTTCCTGCTGATGGTTCGGCCACATCTGGCGGACAATATGGTAGGGATTATTTTTTCACAATCAAAGCAAGAAATAAATATCCATTGAGCCTTGATTCGCTTTATTTGGATACGAGTGGAACTGGAGCCGGAACAACAGATAAGAAGGTGACGATTGACTCGACCTTTGATTGTGACGTAGCAGGCGGTTCTTTAGGTGGACTTAAGTGTGTCAAGTTCTGTGCTAACCCCGGGCAAGTTAATTGTCAACCGGTGGGAACTATAACAGCGACAGAACAATATAATTGTTGTAATGGTACGGAGTGTTTTCAGCCTGATCCTAATTGGACGCCGCAATTGCCAGAGGAAAATTGTGCGCTTCAAAAATGTGTTAACAGAGAGGGCTATTTAACTGCTTCTTCTACGTTCAAAGATCCGGTTACTGACACTGTGGGAATTGGTGTCGCTGCTGGTAGTGGGGTGGCATCAGGGGCTAACGAGGGAATTACTACTGGGCTTGGCTGGTGTAAGACAGCGCAGAATTGTGTTCCTGGGGATGCTTGTTTGCATCCATATCGAACGGTGGGGTATTGTTCGGATTGTCCCGATCCGTCTGATGGCTCTGTTCTGTTCCTAAAACTCAATCCTAGCTCATGGTCGGAAAAGAATACAATAGATGTCGATATGAATCCAGCTAATGGGCGCTATCAAGGAGTGTCATTTACCTCTCCAACTGAGTTATCCAAACCCCGATGTTGCAAGCAGGAATGTCCACTTCAGTCTGGTTTGCCAGCTACGATTGTGGCTGATCCGGATGCATATTGCGCGCTGAATCCTTTTAAGAAGGCTTCTTGGAATACGACAGCTACGAGTTGCGCAAATACTAATAATTGCGGGCCATATGCTATAACAAAGAGATGTAATTTAACGTGTGCGGCAAATTATAATCCTTTTGTTGATGGTGCTGCTGACCCTGAATATCCGAGTGGTAAGTGTTGTTCTGAAACTTGTCCTTCTGCAAACCCTCCATTCGTATCTCATGATACGCCGACTGTTACGGAGGGAGCGTGTAGTTATATATTACCCGCTCATGGAACGAGTTGGACTAATACTAGCATTTGTGCGTCAGATACAAATTGTGCAGCAGCGGGTGTTCCTGGCTATGACGTTACGGAGCGTTGTAGTTTAGTTTGCGATAATGGTTCTGGAAAGTATGGCGTTACGAATGCTGATCATTTTGTTGATCCTGACAAGGCTTGCTGTTTTCATAAATGCTCGGACTGGACTGAACCAGCTTGTACCCAGGCTATCCCGGACCATAGTACTCGTATTGGCAAATATTCCTGTACTCCTCAGACTTGTGGTGAGTATAGTATAACTAATAATTGTGACTTTGCGTGTGATCTTAACTATACTCGTTCAGGTGCAACTTGCGTTCCTAACACTCGATCTGCAAATTGCTTCTCTCAGCCTTCAAATACCGTCTGGAATACCACTTCAACATTCACTCAGACATGGAACGGGCATACGGCTGCATGGGAGCCTGCCACTAAGACTGCTGTGTATGATATAAATCCGACGGCAGGTGACTGTCATGTGAAGTGTGCTGTCAATTATACCCCGGACGCATGGAACAATTGTATCGGTAGCACCCAAACATATACTTGTTCTAAGCCGGCTAATTCGGATGGGAACCCAGCTTCTTATACCCAGACTTGGTCTGGATCTTGGGTTCCTGCTGATGACCCTTGGCCGAGACATAGTGATACGGCATGTAGTGGAGAATGTTGTTACAAATGTAATGCTACATCTACTTGGGATTCGTTGAGTGGTACTTGTGATGCTGCTGCTACTGCTTCTTGCACATATTCTTTTAATCTAAGTACTATCACTACAAGTCAAAGTGTTGGTTATTCTTGGTCATCCACAGCCGTGTTGGGGCTAAAATCGTCGTGCTTTAAACGCACTTTTGCTCCCCTTGTTGATACACTGCAGGGTATTCCTAAAATAATGGCTTCGCTTAATGGGAGCGCCACTGTACCTGCTGGACTGTCCGTTGGTACTTATTGGTGTCAGCTGGATGCATATTCTAATGCCCTATGTACTGGTACACCGGTTACTACGTGTTATACTAATCAGTTAACCGTTACTAATTAGCTAGTTTTAAGTTAAATTATAAAAATGATACAAATTAAATCAAATCAAAAGTTACTTGCTTTCGTTGGGTTATTTTTGGTTTTTGCCTTGGTGTTAACTGGGTTATTCGAACTTAAAAAAGGGACTTTATTTAGAGCTGGAAATGGCCGAGAAAAGGGGCGTGCTATTGCCTTTCCGAAGGATGTTTCTTTTGTGCGCTTTGTCGGCAATGAGCCACACCTGATTAGTGATGGAAAAGACGTTGGAGGATTGGCTAATCGATATTTTGAGTTTTCCAATGGAAGACTGGTTTTTGAAAGAGATGTTGACGGTGAGAACCACGTTTTTTTTAACGGAAAAGATGTTGGTGTGGGTTTTAGATCGATGATCTCAGCTGATAATCTAGCTTTTTATCGTAAGGTTGGTGATGATACTCATCTGATTTATAATGATATTGACCTGGGAACTGTTTTTATCACGGAAAACTATTATTCAGCTAGGATTGCTGGTAGCAATATCGCTTATGAGAAGCTAGTTGATGGCGTGATTCATGTTATCTATAATAATAAAGATTTGGGCGATGGTCATGGTTTTGTTTTGTCGGAAGATGGAAATGATATTGCGTTTGAACGCGATAGCGATAAGGGTGGTGTGGTTATTTACAAGGGAAACATTTTTGCTCCTGGGGCCCGGATTTATGCCGTGAGTAACGGTTCGGTCTGGTATGCATCAGCAGCATCTTCTTCTATTTTTTCTTCGACTTCTTCTGATGGTATTGCCGGTCTGTCGGGTATTTCAAAAAATGGTGAAAAGATAGGCGAAGGCATCGGTTTTAGTTGTCTTGAAAAAAAATGTGCCTATCAAACAATCGTGGGGGGTAAGTTGCATTTTATCTATGACGGAAAAGATTTTGGTGAGATTTGGAATATTGGCGATGCCTTTGGGATTGCAAAGAACAATTTTTTCTTCATGCGATTAAATGAGGCTGGTGAGACCATTGTTGTGCATAATGGAAAAGAATTGGGCGTAGGCTCTGATCCGGTGATTGGGGATGAAGGTTTCGCTTATGTTAAAAAGGTTGATGGTAAAAAACATGTGATTTATAATGAAAAAGATTTAGGTGAAGGGGTCAAGCCGATTATTTCTACCGATGGGAAGAGTATCGCTTTTGTGCGAGAGGTTGATGGAAAAAAACATGTCTTCGTGGGAGCGGATGATTTGGGTGAAATTGGTGGCGATGAGCTTTTTTTGAAGTTTTCTAATTAGAAATTGATTGATAGTCCGCAGTAAAAAGCCAGTTTATTTTCTGGCTTTTTGTGTGTTATAATACCCTTATGCAAGAAAATAACGAACAAATTAAGGAAAGGATTCAAAAGCTTTCAGTCGAAATCAATAAGTTGCGCCATGAGTATCATGACCTAGATAAGCCTGATCTGACCGATGAGGTTTATTCATCTCTCATGGCAGAGCTTAAGGGATTGGAGGAAAAATATCCTAAGTGGAAATTTTCCGACTCTCCGACTCAGCGAATTGGCGGGCGTCCTTTGGATAAATTTCAAAAAGTGCTTCACAAAACCAGGCAATGGTCGTTTAATGATGCTTTTAATTTTGAGGAAATGGGGGGATGGGAGGAGAAGATTAAGCGGATGATTGCGAAAATCAAAAATCCACCTCACTCTAAGGAGAGGGAGCAATTGAATTATGTTTGTGAGCTCAAAATTGATGGGTTGAAAGTTATTTTGACCTATGAAAATGGTGATTTTGTGCGGGGAGCGACGCGGGGTGACGGCGTGATTGGCGAGGATGTGAGCGAAAATTTGAAAACGATTTTTAATATTCCGCTGAAATTAAATCAGCCGATAAATTGCATCGTGGTGGGAGAGTGTTTTATGGGGAAAAAAGAATTGGTACGAATCAACAAGCTGCGCGCGAAAAAAGGTGAAGCGTGTTTCGCTAATTCAAGGAATGCCGCTGCTGGATCAATCAGACAGCTTGATCCAAAGGTTGCCTCTGAACGTCGGTTGGAATGTTTTGTGTATGATATTGACCAGATATCAGCGAACAGCGATCAGAAGTCAGCGAACAGTAATGATACAAAAATTCAAATACCAGAATCGCAGATCGAGGAGTTGGAGCTTTTGGAGGAGTTGGGGTTTCGGGTGAATGAGTATTATCGTTTGTGTGAAAGTATTTCTGAGATTGAAAATTACTACGAGGAGTGGACGAGAAAGAAAGATAAGGAGGATTATGGAATTGATGGTGTGGTTGTGAAAATTAACTCGCGATTTTTGCAAGAGCAATTGGGCTATACGGGAAAATCTCCTCGTTGGGGTATTGCTTACAAATTTCCGGCCGAAAAGGTGACAACGGTAGTGGAAGATATTGGGGTGCAGGTGGGACGGACTGGAGCGCTCACGCCTGTGGCGCATCTGCGACCGGTGCTGGTGGCGGGTTCGATGGTAAGCCGTGCGACACTGCACAATGAAGATGAAATAAAAAGATTGGATGTGCGAATTGGGGATACGGTAGTTGTGCAGAAGGCGGGAGATGTTATCCCGGAAATAACTGAAACACTGGTTGGTCTTCGCACAGGGCAAGAAAAAATATTTGTGATGCCACGGACTTGTCCGATTTGCGGCGGGCTAGTGAGGAAAGAAATCATTGGAACCAAGAAGGGGAATGAAAGCGCAGCTCTTTATTGTGCCAATCCAAAATGTTTTGCGGTGGAGAAAGAAAAAATCATCCATTTTGTTTCCAAAAAAGGCTTTAATATTGACGGCTTGGGCGAAAAAATCGTTGAGCAACTGATTAGCGAGGGAGTGATTTCTAATATGGCGGAAATCTTTGAGCTGAAAAAGGGAGACTTGGAACCGCTTGAGCGCTTTGCGGAAAAATCTGCTGATAATTTGATTTTGGCGATTGAAAAAAGCAAGCATATTGCATTGGAAAAATTTTTCTATGCCCTGGGAATCCGTTATGCGGGCGAAGAGACTGCGGTGCTTGTGGCAAATAGCTTGCAAGATGTTTTGGGTTTAAAAATAAGTAATTTCAAGGAGTTTATTGCTGTTTTTCCTCGGATAACAAAAGAGGATTTGCTAAAAATAAAGGGTATTGGCGAGAAGTCGGCAGAGAGTTTGAACCAGTGGTTTTCGGACTTGGAAAATGTGAAATTATTGGAGAAAATGCGGGAATGTGGTGTGGATGTCACTGTAGAGACGAGGCATGCCTCGTCTAGCGGAAAATTACAAGGCAAGACTTTTGTTCTCACCGGAGAGGCGGGGAACTTTACAAGAGATGCTCTTCGAGATATGATTAGAAAAGCAGGTGGAAATGTTTCCTCGTCTGTTAGCAAAAATACTGATTATATCATTGTTGGAGAAAATCCGGGGTCGAAATATCAGAAAGCTCTTGAATTAGGAGTGAAAATTATTAGTGAAAAAGAGTTTGAGGAGATGCTAAAATAGGCTTAGAATTAATATTATGTTAAGCGCGGAAGAGGTAAAACATATTGCAGCTTTGGCTCGCGTGGGCTTGGAAGAGAAGGAGATTGAAAAATTTTCCCATGATTTGTCGTCTATTTTAGATTGGATAGCTCAGCTGGAAGAAGTTGATGTTACTGGAGTTCTCCCGACGGCGCATATTACAGGAATGAATGATGTTTCCAGAGGAGATCGGCTGGAAAGTTTCGCAAATAGAGAAAAAATTGTTGAATTGTTTCCAGAAAGTAAGAATGGGTATGATAAGGTTAAAAGCGTTTTGTAGCCCCTACGAATTACGAAAAAATACGAATGTACTAATGTGAGTTGAGCTAAATCTAACTTTATTTAGTACTCGAATTTTATTCGTACATTCGTACAAATTCGTAATTCGTAGAGAACTGACATGATTAGAGAACTCCACAATAAATTAATATCAGGTGAAATCACTTCAGTAAAATTAACGGAAGACTATTTTGACGTGATTGAAAAAAAAGACAAAGATATCTTTGCTTATTTGACTTTGACTAAAGACTTGGCTTTGGAGCAGGCGCGAAAAGTGGACGCAAAAATTGCTCGAGGTGAAAAAATTGAACTCTTGGAGGGAATTCCAGGGGCAATCAAGGATAATCTTTGTATTTCTGGTGTGAGAACAACAGCTGCTTCTAAGATTTTAGATAGCTACATTGCGCCTTATGACGCGACGGTAATTGAAAGATTGAAAGAAGTTGGGGCGGTATTTTTGGGAAAAACGAATCTGGACGAATTTGCTATGGGATCATCGACAGAAAATAGTGCATATGGTGTTACAAAAAATCCGCTAGATTTAACTCGTGTTTCTGGTGGTTCATCTGGTGGTTCGGCGGCAGCGGTAGCGGCTGGCGAGGCTGTCTGGGCATTAGGGACGGATACGGGTGGTTCAATTCGTGAGCCGGCTTCTTTTTGCGGAGTAGTCGGTTTGAAGCCGACCTATGGTCGCGTTTCGCGCTATGGAGCAATTGCGATGGCGTCAAGCCTTGACCAGATTGGACCGCTGACAAAAAGCGTGGAAGATGCAGCGATTGTGCTTAGTGCGATTGCCGGACAGGACAAGATGGACGCTACTTCTGCTCATAGCTCGGGAAAGGATTATACCAAATATCTGACCGGAGAAGTCCAGGGGCTTAGGATTGGAATCGTGACTGAATATATTGATGGACTGGGTGAAAAAGAGAAGAAATCCATTCTTGAAGTTATTGAAACATACAAGAAATTAGGAGCGGAAATCATAGAGATTGAGTTGCCACATTCAAAGTATTCTCTGGCAATATACTATATCATTCAGCCTTGCGAAGTCAGCTCGAATTTGGCGAGATATGACGGAATAAGATATGGGCTTAATGTTGATGATGAGAAGGCCTCTGGTGTGAGGGAGGATGGCATGCCAAAGAAACTCTTGGAAACATATCTTGATTCTCGTCAATATGGTTTTGGCAGGGAAGTGAAGAGACGAATTATGCTTGGAACGTACGCACTTTCTTCTGGTTATTATGACGCCTATTATCTCAAAGCGCAAAAAGTGCGAACACTTATCAAAAAAGATTTCGAAAAAGCATTTGAAAAAGTTGATCTGGTTCTTGCTCCTACTGCGCCTACTCCCGCTTTCAAAATAGGAGAAAAAACCCAAGACCCTTTGCAAATGTATTTGGCTGATATGTTTTCCATTACAGCTAATATTATTGGTGTGCCGGCTATTTCTGTTCCAGGGCCAGAGGTTGAAGTTGATGGGAAAAAACTTCCGTTTGGATTTCAATTAATGGCAAAATGGTTTGATGAAGAAAATATGTTGCGCGCGGCGCATGCTTATGAGATTAGTAAATAATTTTCGCTAAAATAAAAATTAAAAATTGGCGAAGAGTAGCTAAAAAATGGACGTTTTTTTAGAAAATTTTATTAACGGGATATTATCTCTGGCAAAAGCGTTTCATGCTTCGCTTACTTTTTCTTTTTTGAAATTTTTTTTGGAAGTATATGTGATTGTGATGTTTATTGATCTGGCGTTGATGCTTAAGCAACGTGGCTTGGGCGCTGATATCCGTGACACGCTTGTGGGAATGAATATCCCGCCAGAGCTTGCATATAAAAAGGGAAAATTGCGTGTGAAGTGGGCTAAGGTAAAAAGAAGACTTGATAGCAAGAACGAATCGGATTATAAGGTGGCGATCATTGAAGCGGATAAGATTGTTGATGATCTTATCGCTGAGATGAATTATAAGGGTGAGAATATGACTGAGCGCTTGGATAACATTACTCCTGGTCAAATCGATAATATCGAAGAATTGCGACATGCGCACGAGATTCGGAATCGTATTATTCATGATGATAGTTTTGTTCTCACCAGGGAAGATGCGTTGAAGACATTTGATTGTTATGAAGAATTTTTGAGATTTTTCTTGGTGTTTGATTAGTTTTTGGGAATAATTGACGTTTTGGATTTTTTGAGTTAGACTGAATAATAGTTTAGAAATTGTTAGGTGTAGCCTATTTTTTCTGTCATCCCCGCGAAGGCGGGGATCCAGTGGAGATACTTAGTTCAACGGTCAGTCTAAATACTGAGCAAATCTAGTTAAGTATGTTTTTGCACTAGATTCCCGCCTTCGCGGGAATGACAACGAAGCGGGATGGAGCAATGGCAGCTCGTCTGGCTCATAACCAGAAGGTTCCAGGTTCGAATCCTGGTCCCGCAACAAATAGTATTTAGTATCCAGTATGATGTTCTGGTATTATTTTTTTCCGATACTAAATACAAAATACCAGATACTGATTCGGCAGGATAGCTCAGCTGGTTAGAGCGCAGCACTCATAACGCTGAGGTCGTGAGTTCGAGTCTCACTCCTGCTACAAAGGAAAATTTAAATTGGGGGCGTAGCTCAGTTGGTTAGAGCGACTGCCTGTCACGCAGTAGGTCACCGGTTCGAGTCCGGCCGTCCCCGCATCTTAAGTCATCCCGCCAAGGCGGGACCGTCCCCGCATCTTAAGTCATCCCGCCAAGGCGGGACCGTCCCCGCATCATAAGTCATCCCGCCGCGGCGGGACCGTCCCCGCAGAAAAAAACGAAGCATTTCGCTTCGTTTTTATGTTGTTAAAAATTTCAAAAAATTGACAAAAAACATCTAAAATGATACAATATCACCATGATGAGCTGTAATAAAAAATATGAAAAAAAGAAAGCAAAAAATTGTTCCAAATAATAGTTTCACGGAGTTTTTGTTTTACACCACTCCGAATGGAAAGGTGAAGGTCGAAATTTTTTTGCGTGATGAAACTGTGTGGCTGACTCAAGAGAAAATTGCTTTTTTATTCGGTGTTCAGAGGCCAGCCATCACTAAACACCTTAAAAATATCTTCGAAAGTGGAGAATTAGATGAAAAAGTGGTTAGTTCCATTTTGGAACATACCACGGAGCATGGAGCTCTGGAGGGGAAAACACAAACTCAGCTGGTAAAATTTTATAACCTCGATGCGATCCTCTCAATTGGTTACAGGGTAAATAGCTCACAGGCTACACAATTCCGAATTTGGGCAACAGAGCGACTAAAAGAATATATCATCAAGGGATTTACGATGGATGATGAAAGACTAAAAACCCCCAACTACACCTTTGGTCAAGATTATTTTGAAGAGCAGTTGGCGCGTATAGCGGACATTCGCAGTAGCGAACGTAGATTTTACCAAAAAATCACCGATATTTATGCCCAGTGCAGTGCGGATTATGACAAGAGTAGTGTTGAAGCTCAGCATTTTTTTGCTACCGTGCAAAATAAATTACACTTCGCAATTTCAGGCTACACGGCTGCGGAAATTATTAGCAGTCGTGTGAGTAGTGCTAAGCCAAGTGTTGGTCTCACTAACTGGAAAAACAGCCCACAAGGTGCTATACGAAAATCAGATGTAGTAGTGGCTAAAAATTATCTAAATAAAGAAGAGCTCGCAGGTCTCAATAATATTGTGGAACAATATTTAATCTTTGCTGAGTCACAAGCGAACCGTAAGCAGGCCATGTTTATGCTGGATTGGAAAAAAAAGTTAAGTGAATTTTTAAAACTTAATGATCGTGACATCTTGGGAGATTTGGGCAAAGTCAGCCATGTTGTGGCTGAAGCTCTGGCGCTGGAAGAATACAAGAAATACCGAATAGATCAAGACAAAAATTACATTTCTGATTTTGATCGAGAGGTGAAGAGGATGCTGGAGAGTAGGAAGAAAATTAAGAAATAAATGATTCAAGCTAATGACTCGAAAATTGATTTTCTGTATATATGCTATTAGTATATAGGTAGAACAATTCGCACAAAAGAATATGCCATTTTTATCGAAAGGATGAAAAAGGCTAGGCTGGAATCAGGGCTTAGGCAGATTGACGTCGCAAAGAAGATGAAACGACCGCAGTCTTATGTTTCCCGTGTTGAATCGGGGGAATATAGGCTCGATATTTTGGAAGTGAAAAAGTTTACAGGGCTTTATAAAAAGAGTATTGATTATTTTTTGAAATAATCAAACAAAAAATAAATTAAAGGGTAATTAAGGAAAAGATTGAAAAAATTAAAAGAAAAAGGCATAAAAATAAAATAATAATAAGTGCTAGCAGCTAAGATATCAGGAAGAATTGGTGGTAGTATTAGTTCTAACTTCATCCCAAACTCTCCGCCAATAAGGATAAGTTGCTTTTCAACCACCCCATCAAAGGGTGGTTTTAGCTTATAGCTAGCCACTATTTTATCCTTTATAGATTCTTTATTATGTCGTTATCAGCTTCATTCTTTAGAAGGCGAGTGCTATTATAATAAAGAAAAGGGAACCGAAGTTCCCTTTTTTGTTAGCGAGTTTATGCCCTATGTCATATAGGGTCTTGCAAATCGTTCTTCGTGATAAAGACGTTTCACGAAAATTCGATAGCAGAGATTGCCGAAAAAATTGATGAGCGAAGGGGTCTCCGATTGAAGAATTGTTCGTTTAGCAATATGAGTGAGTTGAAAAGTTTTTTCATATGCCCACTTGAAGCCTCTGTATAATTCTTCAGGTGACATCTTGGCCGGTTGGAACACCACATGCATAGTGTCGTAGTTTTCCCAATTGAGAGTAAGAATACGATTTTCTTCTGACAATCGTTTGAACAAACGCGTGCCTGGATAGGGGGTATAAATCGAATAACGAGGAATGTCAATCTTTAAATCGAGTACGCGCTGAACTGTAGTTTCGAAAATGGATGAATCATCTTCGTCAAACCCAAAGACGAAACAGCCTTGGAGGGAAATGCCATATTCATGTAGAGTTTTGACAACTTCTCTGTACTCATTTTCCTTGTTAAAGCCCTTGGAAATGCTACAAAGAGTTTTTTGATTGGCCGATTCCATTCCTAAAAGCAAATAGATGCAGCCGCTTTTTTTCATCAGCTCAAGCAGCTCTAGGTCACGGGAAACCATTGTAGTGGCTAGTCCACCCCAACGTTTTTTAAGCGGAATCATCGCGGTAAATAGTTCTTTGGCGTATTCCCTGTCATCTACAAGACTTACATCATTAAAAGCAATATATTTTCCAGGAAGACTTTGAATGTGGCTAATAACATCGGACACGGGGCGTTTGTAGAATCCTGGCCAGACTGATGGCACGGTGCAAAAATCACATTGATGTTTGCAGCCCCGCGTAGCCTGAACTGTGTCGGGTATCATATAGCCCGATCTTCTTTGGAGATCAATTCTTGGTGACGGAACTCCTTTTAATGTGAAATCATCCGGCAAGCGATCATCGCGGTAGACCTTTTTCATTTTATTTAGAGAAAAGTCTTTTAAGAGTTGAGGCCAGGTTTTCTCAGCCATGCCAATCACAATCGTATCAGCATATTGAGCAGCTTCGCCTGGAAGAATAGTGACATGCACTCCACCTAAAACGACAGGAATACTACGTCTTCGAAAATACTTTGCATACTCGTAGGCCCTACAAGCAGTTCCTGTTATGACGCTAATTGCGACAAGATCTGCTGGGTAGTCAAGCGGAACCTTGTCTATGCTTTCGTCGATCAATTTGAAATGGAATTGGTCGGAAGGAGCAAGCGCTGCCAATGTTGTTAGTGTTAAAGGAGCTTCACGAAATGAACGTGTAAAAGAACCAATTCTTAGTTTGTGCATATGCGCATCCGGCATTATCATCAATATTTTCATCCGATTCTCCCTTGTTTATGGTGAAAAATTGTTTAAATTTATACTATCAAGCTAAGTAGGATCATTCTATCAATAATAATCGCCAGACGTCAAGGAAAAGGCTGTAATTGACAGCAGAAGGCGGGCATAGTAAGTTTATTATTACAGTACTTTGACAATTTTCGCAGGTAAATGGTAATTACAGAAATTCAGATAATCATATTAAAGAAAGGAATTGAAGCGATGGATATCACTCTTATATTTCCTGCTGTTGGACGCAAAAAGGGATCTTCGTACATTAAATCATGGCAAATGGAACCACTATCAATTGCGATATTGGCTGGACTGACACCAAAACATATCAATCTTCATTTTTTTGATGATCGCATCGAGTCGATACCTTATGATCGTCCGACAGATGCCGTAGCGCTTAGTGTTGAAACATATTCTGCTAAGCGTGCTTATGAGATTGCCAAAGAATATCGCCAAAGGGGCGTCTTGGTCATCATGGGTGGTTATCACCCAACATTGGTTCCTGGAGAAGTTTCGCAGTATGCAGACGCAGTTGTTATTGGCGAGGCGGAGGATTGTTGGCTGAAGGTACTTGATGATTTGCAAAAGAAAAAGTTGCAGAAAGAATACCGGAGCAGTGGCAATTTTTCATTGGATAAAGCTACTCCTGATAGGAGTATTTTTAAGGGAAAACATTACTTCGACCTTACGTTAGTTGAGACTGGGCGCGGTTGTCACTTTCAGTGCAACTTTTGTTCTGTCACCGCGTTTCATCGGGCAACATATCGGAGAAGACCAGTCGGTGAAATTGTTTCTGAAATCAAGCAGACAGGCAAAAAGCGCATCTTTTTTGTGGATGATAATATTATATCCGATTTTGATTCGGCTCAAGAATTATTTGAGGCTCTGATCCCTCTTGAGATAAGTTGGATCAGTCAATGTAGTATAGATGTGACCAAAAATGAGCAACTGTTGTCCTTGATGAAACAGAGTGGTTGCAGCGGTCTATTGGTCGGATTTGAATCGATCCATAAGGAAAACTTGACGCAAATGGGTAAATTCCATAACGCGCAGAACATCGACTATGCTCGGGTTATTAGTAAATTTCGAGAAAAGGGCATCGTCATTTATGGAACATTTGTTTTCGGCTACGATCATGATAATGAGGAAACTTTTCGGAAAAGTGTTCTTTTGGCAAAAAAAAGCAAGCTTTTCATTGTTGCTTTTAATCATTTGGTGCCTTTCCCGGGAACTCCGCTTTATAAAAGACTTGAAGCTGAAGGTAATCTGTTATACCAGAAGTGGTGGCTTAGTCCGGAATATTTCTTTGGCGATGTCGCTTTTAAGCCAGCACAACTTTCCGCGGTTCAATTGAGTGATTTGTGTATTTCCAGTCGGCGTGATTTCTATGGCATGTTGTCTATCTTGAGTCGAGGTTTTGATTTTAAAGCTAATTGCTTGAATTTATCAAGAGCAATTGCTTTTCTTTTGACAAACCTGATGCTTCGCAAAGAAATTGATCAAAGAAAAGGCTTGCCGCTCGGTAACGGATAAGGAGAGATATATGGATAAATTTATACTCGGATTAGCAGATCAATCAGATGACGAGATGCTTCAAGAGGTAATTCGCAGTAATTCTATGGAGGGAAAAATTCAGTTATCGTTTGGTCGCAGTCCCAGTTTTTTCCAAAGCGTGGGTCTTCTGGGGGATGAAAGTCAAATTATTGTAGCCAGAAATGCAGAAAACAAAGCTATTGTCGGATTTGGCATACGTTCGATCCGGCGAGTATTTTTAAATGGTCATGAGGAAACAATTGGTTATCTCAGTGGTCTAAGGGTAGCACAAGAATATCGGAATCGCACCCTTTTGGCACGAGGCTATAAATTTTTGAAGCAGCTTCATGAGGATGGAAGAGCCTCGGTATATCTGGCTAGTATCATGGAGGACAATAGTACGGCTATCGATTTGCTTACCAGTAGAAAAGCGTGTATTCCAATTAGCCAAGATTTGGGGAGATATTGTACTTTTGTCTATCGAGCAAATAAAAAACCAATCAGCTTGACCAATGCAGGATTAGAAGTTAGGCGAGGAAAAGCGGATTATATCGGTGATATGTTGAAATTTTTAAACAAACATAATTCAAAGAGACAGTTTGCTCCTTGCTACAAAGAACAAGATTTTTTCGACCAGAAGCTTTTTCTTGGACTAGCGCTGGAAGATATTTATCTTGCGTTTCGAGGTAAAAGAATAGTGGGGATGCTTGCCAAATGGGATCAACATGCTTTCAAGCAGATAAAAATTGATGGCTATGATATTAAATTGAAATATCTTAGACCGTTAGTAAATCTGGTTGCTAAAGCAAAGGGACTGCCGTATCTTCCGATAGCAGGAAATGAGCTTGATTTTTTTTATGTTAGCCTAATTTGTATTTCTTCAGATGAACTGGGGGCTTTTTCCGTAATTCTCAATAAACTCCAGCAGGATAATATGGATAGAGATTATTCGCTATTCATGTTGGGAATGCACAGCGGGGATTCGCTTATTGATGAGGCAAAAAAATTCCCTCATCTACAATATAATAGTCGTGTGCATATGATGTACTGGGAAGATCAGCGAGCGAAAGCAGAAAAAATAGATCGAGACATGGTTCCTTATCTTGAATTAGCAACTTTATGAAATAGGGGAGGATTCAGTATGGGAAAATTGTTTGGTCGTACAATTAGTCAAAAAACACTTTCAAGAGTCGAAGTATCCGCAATGCATAGTCTCATGACGCGTTACTATGATAACGTTGATGAGGCTATATTCCAGAAAGACTTGATGGAAAAAGATCAAGTGATTTTACTGGAGGATAATCAGACCGGTCAGCTAAAGGGATTTTCTACTTTCATGTCTTTTGATGTGTCAGTGGATTGCCAATCAGTCAGGGCTATATTTTCTGGCGATACAATTGTTGAACGGGAATATTGGGGGGACTTTGGATTATTGCGAAGTTTCTGTCGGTATTTAAATCATGTGGCCAATACGTCAAATATACCGGCCTACTGGTTTTTGATTTGCAAAGGGTACAAGACCTATCGGTATCTGCCACTCAATTTCAATCAGTTTTATCCCCGATATGACATGGCTACCCCACAGTATGAACAGTCAATTCTAGATGCTCTTGCCTTTCATAAATATCCTTCCGAGTATGATGCTCAGAAGGGTATAATAGGCTTTTCCTCTCCGTCAGAATGTTTGAAGGAAGGAGTAGCAGAAATTACGGACGCAAGATTATCAAATCCGCATGTCAAGTTTTTCTTAGAACGGAACCCTAACCATCAATCAGGTGATGAACTGGTTTGTGTGGCCAGGTTGAGTCATGGAAATTTCACCAAAGCTTTTTATCGTTCTGCTCTGCATAAGGAGGATCGGCATGAAAAGAATTGTCCTGATACTGGCTAATCTGATCTGGATTTTGGTGAACATCAAAGATGCATTGCTTTTCAGGTATTCTGCCGACTGCGTGAAAGAAACGCAGAAAAAAATTCTCCAGGAAATTATTGGAGCTAATCGGCAAACGGAATATGGCCGGAGATATGATTTTTCAGCTTTGCAATCGGTCGATGACTATAGAAAAAAAGTGCCAATAAGTTCTTATGCTGATTATAAGGAATATATTCAGCGCATCTTGTTAGGCGAACAAAATGTATTGACCAAGGAATTGGTCAGTGTTTTGGAACCGACTAGTGGTTCTACTGATGGAACAAAGCATATTCCTTACACTAAGTCTTTGCAAAAAGGATTCGGTAAGGCAATTGCGCCTTGGGTAGTTGATCTATTCTTTTCACATCCTCGAATGATTCTGGGGAGCAGCTATTGGTCAATAACGCCATCAGTAAAAAAAGAATGTCCTGAGGATGCAAATGTTGCTATCGGTTTTAAGGATGATAGTGAATATTTTGGACGGGTAGAAAAGTGGATGATAGAAATTCTTATGGCAGTCCCGAAAGAAATCAGCCAGATAAATAACATGGAAAATTTCTGGTATGCCACAGCGCTGTTCCTTCTCAGAGATCAGCGCCTATCTTTCATCTCAATCTGGAATCCAACTTTTCTGCTTCTTCTGATCGATAGGATTAGTCTTCGTTGGGAAGATCTGTTGAAAGACGTGGAGATGGGAAAGATTTCTTTTCCCGAGGAGGAGGATGGTTTGGCAGTATGCAGTATGCAGAAGCGATTAAGACCTAGCTTGGTCAGAGCAACTCATTTGCGGAAGTGTCAAAATGATGATAATAGTTTGCAGTGGGATAAGATTTGGCCCAACTTGAGAGTGATAAGCTGCTGGGGATCGGAACGTTCATTACCGTATCTACAGAAGCTTGAGAGAAAATTTTCTCAAGTCGTAGTTCAAGCTAAAGGGCTTATTGCTACTGAAGGATTTATAACTTTTCCACTTGAGGGGATTGGCTTTGCACTTTCTGTCCGTTCTCACTTCTTTGAATTCGAAGAAATAGCTGGTAATGGTGAGAAGAATGAGTTAAGGCTTGCGCATGAGCTTGAAGAAGGAAAAGAGTATTCAGTCATAATTACGACAGGGGGAGGGCTTTATCGTTATCGCTTGGGAGATGTGGTTAGCGTGGACGGTTGGTATGAACAATGTCCATTACTAGAATTCCGAGGAAGAGGTCAATTCGTCTCAGATTTATTTGGAGAGAAGCTGAACGAACGCTTTGTTCAAAAGATTCTTGACAAAGAGTTGGATATTTTGAATATTTGGCCGGATTTTTCCATGATAGCACCGGAAATAAATGAAGACACTCAATCCGCTGCCTATACTTTGTTTTTAGAGGTTTCTTCTCGGCGTTGCTTGGAATCTTTAAGAGTATTGAAATTAACTCTGGAAGAAGGGCTATGTGATAATTTTCATTATGCTTATTGTCGAAAGCTTGGGCAACTCTCATCCTTTCGACTATTTCTAATTGATTCTTCTGCTAGCAAGGCATATATGAACGGTTGTATTTCGCTAGGACAGAAACTTGGCAATATCAAACCTCAGCTGCTTCGCAAGGAAGTAGGGTGGTCTAGCCGATTTATCGGAAATTATCTCGATTAAAAAAAAGGCCTTTTGTGCAAAGCACAGAGGCCTTTTCTATTAGATTTTTAAATGATGTATCAAGAAATATTATAAATATGAGAAAGACTATTGAACATATCTGCCTTGCTTTTTAGAATTGAATATTTTCCCCTTCCTTAATTCTTTCCAATAAGCATGACGGCACCAATTTACCGTCATATAGAATTGCATCAGGACATGGATCGCAAAGATCCCACCCCTCGGAAGTTTGATCGGGGCCATAATTAACAGTAATTATTTGATAATTCATCCTGTTGGAAAATTTATTATCAATACTCTCTTTGGTATAATTTTTTAATATTTTTCTTGCATTTAGATTAAAGATACCAAAAAATAACGTGTATGGATTTATTGTATTTTTATTAGTTAAAAACCAATGTTTTCCTTTAATAAGTCTAGCTAGCTTTGAAGAAATAGCATACAAGGAACTGTCAATATATCCGATTGCCCTACCATCTGAAAAAACTGGAACAAAAATTAGCCAAGATGGGATTTTTTTATTTATTTTCTTTCCAAAATAAGCAGCAGGGCTGCAATTATATCTTGCAGAAAGAAAAACAATTAACTTTTCCAGATTTTCAGTGTTTGGATTGGCTTGCACTTGTTCACTTCGAATATCCTTGGTGAAAATAAAACTAACAAGTCTGATAACATCAGAATTGGCAATATAAAACGAAGCTAATCTTTCCAAATTATCCTCCTCAACCCCCCTAATCATAACCATGAATCCCAAATTGACCTCGGGAAATTCTCTGAATAACTCACAGAATCTTTTTCTGATCGCATATTGCTCATTTTCATCACCCCTGCCTTGATATTTATCGAGATGGATAAGTACTTCGTTAGTGCCAGCATTTCTTAATTTTATGAGTAATTCGCTATCTAATAGAATCCCATTAGTACATATCCTAACTTTAATATTAATTTTTCTACAATATTTGACCAGTTTAATTATGTGTGGGTACAAAAGTGGATCTCCGCCTGCCAATGTAACTGTTTCAATATTGCGTATTTTTTTTAATTCATCTATTTCCTTTCTAACTATATCCAAGTCAATGTTTATTGGACGAGAACCTTCTTTTCCGACCTCTCTGTAGCATTTTGGGCAATTTAACTGGCAAAAAGTTGTTGGCTCAACCATTGCATTTGCATTATCAAAAGTATTCCATCTTACTCGATATAATTTATCTACATTTAACATAATTCGATTACAATAGACCCGTCGCCTTTTAAGCAGTGAGGTTAAAATTTAGTTGTATTATTAATCAGTTGGTCTATTATTTATTTTTGGAGTTGACGATGCTAAAAGCTTTATCAATTGCTTCTGTTGCCCAGCCGTTTTCCTTCAAGTTGCTCCTTATGATCTCGTTACTCATGCCAGCGTTGCGAGCATCTGTTATATAATTTACGACAGCCTGATCAGCGGAATTTAATTCAGAGGTCATTTCTATACTTGATTGTCTTCCTGTGATAGAATAAAAAATTTTTTCTATCCCAAGGCCGATAAGATATGCAATAGGAATATATGCAATGAGGGTAATTCCTAGCGTGCATATTATAGTCGTCACAAGGGCTTGAATTGCTTCTGCTCCTCCAAGGATGAAGAGTAATATTAAGGCTGTTATTAAGCCAAAGAAAAAACGTTGAAGCTTGAGAAGCATTTATTTTTTTGTTAGCTTATTATAGTAATATGTCCAATAATACATAAAGCTCATAATTAAAATTAAATAGAACATAATGGCAAAAGCGGCTTCAACGGGGATGTTTAATCCGGGAATATATAATTCAGAAAAGTTTTCTACTGTCGATGGGGGATATTCCCTGATTTTAGCGGCGACTAATATGGCCTCAATCGGCAGTGTGATTATTGTTGCCAAAAGCACATAGCTGAAAAATTTTAACGCAGCATTAATATATGGAAATATTTTATCAATCACCAGGATTGATGACCAAATAATGACAATCCAGCCACCTGTCATTAAAAGGCTTATATCCCTGTAGATGTAGGACCAGCTAGGAAGGCTAGTATTTATAAGCATGGGATCAACCATTATTTCAAAAAGTAAAATTGCAACAAGCGAGATGCCTAATTTTCTTGGCCAGTGCATATTGTTAAATGGTGCCATTACTTTATGATCAAGAAAGGTGGACCAGAATTTGTAGAAGCTGATCACTAAGGCCATAAAGACCGGGATATAATAAAACGCAGCAAGCGGAATATTCAGCCCTGGTAAATATAGGCCACTGATTATATCTTTGACTTCAGGGGAATAGGTTCTGATTCCCAAGTTAACGACGGCTGTCTCTCCGAGCAAACCAAAAATCGTAACGAAAGTTAGGGTAAGAATAAATTTTCTTATTTCAGTGTAGTCATCATAGTATTTTTCCACAAGAAACATAGCGAAAAAAACAATGGCTGAACTCAAGCAGGATACCCGTCTTGTTCGGTTG
>JBAXPY010000002.1:0-40549 GCA_037132035.1 Candidatus Moraniibacteriota bacterium
TTGTTTTAATGGTACCGGCTGTGGTGGGAAAATTAGCAGAGTTAGTATCTCCGGCGACGTAGAGACTGGTGCCACTGATGAGCATGGTGATGGAATGATCTTCTCCATTGCCTCCAAGGTAGGTTGAGTTAGTTAGACTGGTGAGATCATTAGACATTTTGGCAATGAAAATATCATAGGTGCCACCTTGGAACGCGCCTTGGTATGGGGTACCGGCCATCGGGAAATTACTGGATTTGGTGTAGCCGGAAACGTAGATATTATTGGAACTGTCGAGGTTGATAGCAAAGGCATTGTCTTCGTCTGTTCCTCCCAGATAAGTGGAAGCGATTAGAGTGGTGAGAGTTGAGTCAAATTTGGAGATGACGATGTCATTGCCGAAGTTCGGATCGGCGTCATTGAAAGATGTATCGTAGACTCCGAGTGTTGTGGGATAGTCAGCACTTCTGGTGTGACCAACGATGTAGACATTACCGGTATTATCTTGGACCATGTTTGGTCGGCCGGTGTAAGCGGAAAAAGAAGAATTAAATTCAAAGCGTTCTTCCTCCCCTCCTCCGATCAAAGTGGAAGAGATCATTGGATCGATAACTAGCATTTTAGTATTGTCGTAGTTTTCTACTTTGAAACCATAAGTATTGTCTTCTCTCAATTCATAGGTAACGGCGATGTAATCTTTTTTTTCGTCTTTGTATTGATACGCCTGGGGAGCAGTGAGAATGAGAGCTTGATCTTTACTTTCTAGCTTCAATTCTCCATGTTCAGTTACTTCAATTTTGTCGATACCATCAAAACCAAGCTTGATATCATTCGGGTTTCCATTGGCATCCACGATGAACAGTTTTTCGATGTTTTTTTGAGTGGCTCTCACTTTAAATTCAATCCTAGGGTAGACTTCTTGAAAATTGATGAAGGCGTAGTTTTCTAGGTTGTTTTTCCAAGCTTCGGGGTTATTACCGAGAAAGTAGTTGATGTCTGTTTCGGAGGGTTTTTCGCCTTCGGGGGAGAGTTGGATAGGAGCTCTATCGAGGCCAATTAGTTTTTCTCTGATGGCGAGACTTTTTTCGTTAGTTTTTTGGGTGTCATAGGTAATACCAGATTCATTGATGTAGACTGTACCATTTTCAATCGGAGCGTAAAATTTAACTTGCTCGTCTTTTTGACCGGAGTTCTTGATGAAAGGCAGAGTGAGTGATTCGGTTTTTTCGAGGAGTTTTTCGTGGACTAGTTGTTTTTCGGTTTTAGGTGGCTGGGGTGTTGGAGTATTTTTGGCTTTGTAGGAGCGAAAGAAAAAGGTAGCAGTGGCAATGAGCGCAACGAAAAGCAAGATAATGGCTGTTATCTTTTTTGTTGAATTTGGTGATTTTTGCGGTTGGTTTAGATTAATCAGATAGTCAGTCGTTTCACTTTTTTTATTGGTGTTTTTTCTATCGAACACAATGCTTGTTTTATAGTTTTTCCCCTCGTTGGTATGTTTGTATTTTAGCATGGAAATGGGGAAAGCGAAAATCCAAAACAGCCTCAACGATAACTTTATATTTGATTAAATTTGTTGCCCCCTTTCATACTTCTGTCTGACATTGACAAAACGCAAATAATGCGCTATAATGTAAGGTTAGTAAAATAAAACACCATTGTTCTTAAAGTGCTCTATCCGCTACAAAATCCGGCGGAAAAGAAAAAGGATGAGGAAAATTATGAGTATAACAAAAAAAGAATGGCAGGCAGTCGCTGATCAACTCCAGATGACAGAAGATGCACTGAGGAAAAAGTGCACTTCAGTCATCTCCGCTGCTGGTGGCCGCGGATTTATCAAAAAAAGATCCTTCATACTCTCTATAAAAGATGGGAAGATCATATTCCCTTCTTTGATGAGTAGCAGTTTCTGGTCAGTTGACTTGGTGACATGGACCGCTACATGCCACAGCTACCCAGCAGGCACACCAGCAGGTTCAAAAGCAGGCACCAATGCCTGCGGGCATCGACTGCCACCGTCTTCGACTGGTAATCGTCGATGACAACAAGGACTCTTGAGAGGTGAATTTTTCCCTCTCACGAGTCCTTTTTTTTAAGTTCCACCGATTATCAACTATCATTTTGGCATATTTTCTTACAATGAACTTCACTATAAAACAAAAAAACTATCTCCAAATAGCTAGTCTTTTTTTATTTTATATACAAAAAAGTTGAAAAAAAATCATGGAACCTGGGAGAGACTAGTTTATAGTCTCTCGCAGTTGTCCAAGTCGATTACCAACAATGAAACGGCCCTGAAAAATTATATGAGAATGACCATGAAAGATGCAGATCCGCCGCCGGGATTATTTTGGGCGATCGCCATCGGGACGTCACAGATACCATGCACAATTTCGGGAGCCACCAGCATAGTCCTCCCCAGTTCTTTAGCTTTTTCGGCGCCTGATAAATTTCCCAGTTCACGAGAATTCAGGCCAAGATTTGCGTCGCCAGCGTATGTCATTGCCGCAGTCACCAGCGCTGTATTTTCCTGTTTCGCAGTCACCATTACCACATATATTATCGTGAGATCACTGAATTTGACTAATCCTCAATCATCGTCTATAGTAGTGAAACAATCTAGAAAGCCCCGAAGTTCTCTCGCCTGGCCAATCGGCTAGGATAAGAGCACAAAAATTCCGCACAGGGGCGATTCTGGGGCGGTTTTTAATTTGTTAATCACTAAAGTTGAGAGAGTTGGAGATTTCTATTTCCCACTTTTCCAATTACACAATATGCGTTACGAACTATTCTATCTCGTCGGCGTTTCCAAAGAACTCGACTTGGATAAGATCAAAACCGATGTGGACGAAATTGTCACTAGCCACTCGGGAGTTTTTGAAGAAAAAGCCACTCAGGAGAAAAGGAAGATGGCTTATAAGATCAAAAAGGACACTCATGGTATCTATATCGCCAAACGCTTTTCCATGGAAGAGCCAGCAAATGTTCCGGAAATTATCACAAAACTCAACATCCATCCTGGGGTTTTAAGATTCATCATCAGCGACGCTTCAGGACTCCCTGAACTAAAGACAAAAGAGGAGCGAATTGAGCAAGAAGAAAAAAGAGGTGAGGTGGAAAAAATGCGCCAAGAGAAAAAGGACGCAGAAGAGCTCGAAAAAAATCCACCAAAAAAAGAGGCGGTTGCAGTAGCACCAAAAACTGAAGCTGAGAAAACTCAAAAAGCTGAAGATGCTCAGGCGTTGGATAAAAAATTAGAAGAGATCTTGAATATCTAGGTTAATTTTAATCTTCAATAATTATTAGCCGCTCTGCTATGTCCGCTAATTTAATTAGCGAGCAGGCGGTAAAAATAAAATTATGAATATCAACAAGGTAATTCTCGTCGGAAGACTCACGAGAGATCCTGAGGTCAGAACCACCACTTCAGGACAAACTGTCACCTCTGTCTCAATTGCTACAAATCGATTTTGGAAAGACAAAAACGGACAAAAGCAAGACCAAACAGAATTTCACAATGTTGTGCTCTGGGGAAAGCTTGGTGAAATTGCCGGTCAATATCTAGCCAAGGGACAAGAGGCTTACTTTGAAGGAAGATTAACTACACGAAAATATACTGGAAAAGACGGCATTGAAAGACGAACCACTGAAATTGTTGCAGAAAATATGCAACTTGGATCACGCGCTGGTCAAGGCGGGTCACCTGCAACCGGAAGCTATGACAAGCCCGCTGCCGCACCTGCTCAAAACCAAGCCCCACAAACATCTCCAGCCGATGAAATTCCAACAATCAATCTTGATGAAGAAGAGGATGAAGTTAGAATTGAAGACGTTCCATTTTAGTTATTAAATAATTATAAGTTTTTAAATTTAAAGTATGTACAATAATCGCAACAGCAATGAAATTAGCACGCCGGAAAAAAAGCTCTGTCATTTCTGCCAAAATAGAATCGAGAAGATTGATTTTAAAGATGCTTATTTCATCAGACGTTTCATGAATTCTCAGGGAAAAATCTATCCACCAAAGCGACATGGAACTTGTGCTAAACACCAAAGAATTCTCACAAATGCTATCAAAAAAGCCCGAATCATGGCACTTGTGCCTTTCGTAGCGAGATAGGTCTTAATCAAAAAATAAAAAATATTTATGATTGGAATTTCAGATATCAAAGCCGGAAAAAATATTATTCTCAATGGCATGCCGTTTGCTGTGCTTTATCATGAGCAGTCAAAAACTGGTCGAGCTGGATCAGTTCTTCGTACTCGTCTCAAAAATTTGACTACTGGCGCAGTTTTGGAAAAAACATTTCAGGGAGCTGAGCATGTGGAAGAGGCTCAAATCACCAAATCAAAAGCTCAATTTCTCTATAAGGAAAATACGGATTATTGCTTTATGGATAATGAATCCTATGAGCAATTTTCTCTTTCCACTGAAACGCTTGGGAATAATGTGGATTATCTGACTGAGGGAACAGAAGTATTGTTTCTAAACTTCGATGGCAATGCGATCAACATTGAACTGCCAGTCAAGATGAAATTGAAAGTGACCGAAGCACCGCCAGGCATCAAAGGCAACACCGTTTCCACGGGTGGAAAAATGGTAACGCTAGAAACAGGTAAGAAAATCTCCACTCCCCTTTTTGTGGAAGCCGGAGATGAAATTATCGTCAACACAGAAAAGGGTGAATATGTCAGTCGAGCATAAAACAGAGACCGGTGAACAAAAAACAAGAATCAATAAAAATCCCGATTATTCGGGGTTTTTAATTTGTAATTAGCAAAAATAATTGCTAGACTAGGTTTATGGGCACACTAGCAATCAACAAAAAGGCCGGCTTAGACTATTTCCTCGAAGATCTTTACGAGGCTGGCTTGGTTTTGAATGGACAAGAGGTCAAATCAGTCAGATCTGGCCAAGTGAGCCTTAAAGAAAGCTTTGTAACACTTAAAGGCACTGAGTTATACCTCACTAACGCCTACATCGCCCCCTATAAACAAGCAGGATTAAAACAAATCAACGACCCAACTCGAGCGCGGAAACTCCTTTTGAAAAAGTCAGAAATCCGCCAATTGATTGGAAAAGTGCGCACAGAAGGCTTGACATTAGTGCCACTTAGGTTGTATACTAAGAAACGACTATTAAAGCTGGCTTTTGCTGTGGGAAAAGGCAAAAAGAAGTTTGATAAGCGCGAAGATATCGCTAAAAGAGAGGCAAAACGGAGTATTGATAGAGCTTTAAAAAATTAGTGATACGGACATGTATCATAATTCCCCGATTACAACGGTTTTTACTAAGCGTTGCGGTCGGGGGATGCCTGGTTTCGACAGGTTGTACGTTTAAAATATGCAAGCCGAGCTCTTATAGCTGCTCGTAAAACCGCTATTAAAGTTATAAGTGCAAACTTACTAACAAAAGCAAAAACTGCGATTGCTAACGCTTTCACAGTCAACTTTGCTACCGCTCTTGCCTAATACTAGTCTTTACTAGTTAGGGCATAAGCCATCGAATTTATTTTCGCCCAAGGGGTAAATTTCGGTGTCATATTATTGGGCTAGCTTATGTTCCTTTTCTTGGCGTTCATCTGCGAAACAATAGCCGAGAATAGATTGAAAAGGTTTTGTTCGCCTTTCACTTTTCGATCGACCCCGCCTTGGCGGGGAAATAAGGCGGAATAAGCTTGTAGTATATTTTGGATGAATAATTTTGGACGCGAGTTCAACTCTCGCCATCTCCACAAATAAATTAATAATTTAAAAACAAAGCCATAAGAAGAACACCCTACAAAAGACCCGTTGTTAGAAAAGGGCCAATTACGAGAATCAACGATCAGATTCGCGTTCCAGAAGTACGTGTTATTCGTGATTCTGATAACGCGCAACTTGGCGTTCTGCCAATTGCCCAAGCGTTGGAGCTTGCCCGCGAAGACGGAATAGACCTCGTTGAGATTGCTCCAAATGCCCAGCCTCCAGTTTGTAAGATTATGGACTTCGGAAAATTTCAATATCAAAAATCACGATTGGAGCGTGTCAATAAATCCAAGCAGAAAAAATCAGAAGTAAAAGGGATTCGCTTGGGAGTACGCACAGACACGCATGATTTGGAATTCAAAAAAGCGCAAGCAGAAAAGTTTTTGAAAAAAGGCGCAAAGGTCAAAGTAGAGCTCACAATGCGTGGAAGAGAAAAAGCTCATCAAGACTTGGCCCGCGAAAATCTAAAACAATTCTTACATGAAATCGCTATCCCCTATAAGATTGAACAAGAAATTAAGCGCTATCCGGGAGGATTTAATGCTATCATTGCTCCCGACGAAGAATAAATTATAATTAAATTAATGAGGAATAACATTCAAATTTATGCCGAAGTTAAAAACTAAAAAAGCCCTCGCGAAGAAAATTAAGATCACGAAAAACAAAAAAGTGCTTCGCCGATCTACCGGACAAAACCACTACAACTCCAAAGAAAATGGAAAAGTTGGCAGAGAGAAAAAGGGCGACAAAAGACTTTTCAAAGCAGATGAGAAAAATGTTTTAAAAAGAATGCAAGTATAATAAGTAAATTTTAAATTATAAATTTAAAGTTTTAAATCAATTTTTAATTATTAAATGCTTAAGTTAATTAAACATTTATCCACTCGCCATTAGGCGGATACCAAAATTAAAAATTTCAAATTTAAAATTTCAAATTACCTAGACTATGACCAGAATTAAACGCGGAATGGCCTCCTCAAAAAGAAGAAAGAATCTGCTAGAAGACGCCAAGGGTTTTAAATGGAGAAGAAGTTCCAATTATCGCGCTGCGAAAGAAGCTGTGATCAAGGCTGGCTCTTACGCCTTTCGTGATCGCCGAGCGAAAAAACGCGTGATGCGAAAACTTTGGATTACAAGACTCAATATCGCTCTTCGCGAGTTGGGACTAAAATACAGCCAATTTATCAAAATCATGTCTGATAAAAAAATCGAGCTAGACCGTAAGGTGCTTTCTCAAATGGCAGTAACTGAACCGAAAATTTTTGCTAAATTGATTGAGTCAGTAAAGTAAACTTACCAAGAAATTTAAAAACCCCGCTTAAGCGGGGTTTTTTGATAAGTATTTTTGAGGATAACACAGGAGCATACTACCTCTTTAAGTTGAAAATAACCTCCCGAATCAGTCGGCGCAAACCATAAAATGGCAACCAAAGCCAAAGGGTTTTCAGGACCCATTTATTCCAAAAGCCATTTGGATTGGTAGCAAAATAATCGAAAACTAAGTAAATCAAAAAGAAGATCAGGATGAACGGTCCAAACATGAAGATATAGGCATCGAATTTATTCATATATTTAAGCTAAGAATTAATTTTTATTATTAATCTCATAGATAATATCTTTTTTCTCTACCACAATCCGCCAAGCTTTTTTTTCGGCAATTTTTCGCAAATTCAAATCGGGATTAAAGGCAATTGGCAAGTCCACTAGATCAAGAAAAGAAGCATCGGATTGCGTATCCCCCATTCCAAAAGAACCGACGAGCGAGACATTATTCTCCGCCACAAATTGCTTCACCACAGCACCCTTATCATGTGTCGGTTCAAAGATTGTTTTTCCCGTATATTTATTATCCCCATCAAGTTCATAGACACTACCATAATAAGCATCAAATTTAAAAATTTCCGCATATTCTTTTACAATCTCAATTGGCGAGCCAGAAATCACAAGCATAATATGGTCGGGACGCATTTCCTCGATCAATTTTTTAGCAAAAATATAGGTTCTCTTGGCGTTAAACTGAGCAACTATTTTTGCCGCTTTTATAATATCGTCTTGACTCTTGCCTGCTATATTTTTTTCATATAAATCAACAAGCTTAATGCGATATGCCTCATAAGTTCCCTCATTGTCAAGCCAATGACCATAAAGAGCAATCAATTCGTCTCTGACGACCTTGGGAAATATCTTCATCCAAGAAAGCTCATTCAAAAGTTCAAAAGCTAAATTCTTACGAAAAATCGTGCCATCAATATCAAAGATTGCTATCTTTTTTTTATGCACTTTTTTACAGATTTCTTTTATCATGCAAATTTAAAATTTTAGATATTTATCCCAATAAAAATATAACTCAGAAGTTGTGGCGAGATCTCTCGCACAATATCTGGCAATCTCCAGGTATCTTCCAGATTGATATAACTCACCAACCATACTCCCATCAACACAGTCGTCCTTTGAACTTTTTATGCCAAAAAATTTAGCGTAAAAATCCAAATTATATCTACGCGTCGCACCATAGAAAGTCAGTTGTTCCAAGAGGTCACAATGCGCCCTAAATTCATAGCGATAACCAAATAAATTTTTCGCTGGATGAATTCCATGCTTCGCACTACGCAAAGCAAGAAACGGAGAATCAAAACTGCGACCATTGAAGGTGACCACTTGATCATAATTCCTTATGAGTTCCCAGAATTTTTCCAAGATTTCCTTTTCCGTCCCGCTTTCATATCTTATACCACCTTCTTCAAATGCAATCTTTTCTTCGTCCTTATTTTGAAAAAGCACCACTCCCCCTTGCGACTCAGGATTTAACATGCCGATTGTTACAATTTCACCGGTGAGCGGGCTAAGCCCCAGCTTTTTTTTCACCTCCTCGCGCTCCTCATCACTCTTGCAATATTTGAGCAAATACTCTTGAGTTTTTCGCTCAAACGCCTCAAAGTCAAACCCGACTGTCTCGATATCAACAATCACCTTAGCCATATGCTTAGAAAAAATTATTGCATCCGCAACTTAGCGTATACTCCATAAACCGCCAAAATCAAAGCCACTAACATCCACTGTGTTCCGGCCAATCCAAAAAGATCTGTCTTAAACAAAGAATCGTAACCCGAGACTAACACAGCTAGAACGGATAGTCCCATCAAAATATCGCTATACTTTTTTGTCATAATTCCACCTCCTCTCTATTCTCATATTAGCACATTAAGGCCGGTTTCGAAAACCCCAAGGATGCATCCAAAAAGATAACTATCTTTAGGCCATTATTCAATCACAATCATCGCCTTTCTCCCTTTTTCTATTTTATTCTTATCGCCCGGAAAATCGTGAATAGCGCTAAAAAGCGTTTTAATGTCATATCTATAGCTTTGACCTTTGCGAGTGCCAGGGTCATTTGTGATAATCGTATCACCATCATAACCGATAAGCACTAGATTATGATACAGTGGACCAGGCGCAGTAAAATTAGGATTACCGAGTAGTCTCCCGGCCGCAGGGATAATAATCGGCTTTTTTTGAGCTAAATATTTTTTCAAATCTGCAGGCGTGAAGTCATATACCACGCGTAAATTTTTTAGGCCGTAATAATCCGCGCCCAATTTTACTGTTTCCTCGGTATTACTGTCTTCGTAACCCTTGGTATTTTTAATTTCATAGGCAATAAGTGCTTGAATTTCTTTTTCTGCCAAAGCTGGCGTCAGTTTTTTGTTTTTTAAAAAATATTCCACCATCAAAAGAGAAGCTTCCTCACATGCTTCTTCATGGTAAGCATCCCATTTGCTAAGCGGGGCTTGGGAAGTGAATGGGACGTCAATAAGCATTTTTGTGGGCAAGTTTTTTTTACCCTCCGCAGTTTCCTTGTTCGCCAAGGCTTCAGCGTCGGAGGAGGCAGAGGAGGGTTCTGCGATAGTGATATTTTCCGTTTTTTCCGGAACTACTTCTGGAATATTTTTTTGCTCGGTTATGATTTCTGTTTTTTTTTGAGATACTTCCAGAATCTCCACTTGTTCAGAAATAATTTCTGGTTTCACTAATTCTTCTAAGGACAATTTATTTTTTGACCAGATTAAAATCAATGACGCTAAAATAATTAGCGCCAAAAGATACCCAAAAGTTTTTTTAATTATTTTCCTCTTAATAACCATGATTTTGAACCATCATTCCCTTCAAAATATTCTTGTGCAGCAACTTGCGCCAAATCTTCCATTCTTAAGTTTTCATCTTCTTTGTGCATACGAAATGCCATCAATATTATCTCTCTTGCTAACTCAGAAGAAATCTCTTCAGCTCTCACTCCCTTAAGCTTAGCTAGGTGTTTTTTTATTTCTGGCTCAAAAACGATTTTAAAATTTAACATCTCCACAGCATTAGCATCCCCTCTTACTTCTACATCACTAAGCGGCTGCGTTTCAGAGTCATTCCTTTCCACGTTGTCTTCCCTGATACTATTAGCCGGCAACTCTTTTCCTAATGATTTTTCATATTCACCAAAGCGTAATTCCGCCATATTTTTTTGTCTTAATGATTACACCTCTATTCTAATACACAATCACCGGCGTGCCAATCTCCGCCCAATTATAGACCGTTTCGGCCGAACCGACACCGAGACGCATGCAACCGTGAGAAACCGGGATACCAAGATGATTAACCCCTTCCTTATAACCCCCGGGCCATTCCGGAAGCTCATGGATGCCAAATTTGCCGTCAGAAACAATCGCCATCCAATAAGGCATATACAGCCCATAGGCCTTAGAATAAGCTCGTGGAAATTTATTATAGATTTTATGTGTGCCAACCGGCGTATCCATACCCCTTTTCCCTGATGAGATTAGATGAGAATCTAAGAGCACTCCATTTTCAAAAGTAGTCATTATTTGCGTTGCCAAATTAACATCGATATATTTTCCTTCTTTTATTTTAGCTTTAGTATATTTTTTCGCTTGTTCGAGACGCAAAGTGAAATCCTTTTCCCAAACAACTGGAGCGGTTTTTAGAGTTTCAAATGACCCGCTATATAGCAACTGGTAGTTTTCATCCTTATCATCAGCAACCTTGATGGAAATTTTCAATGCATATTGCGCGCCATCTTCCACTTTATTTTTTGGCAATATCTTGAATTGAGTTTTTTCTGGATTATTTTGATAGAATACCTCGCTCTCGGGAGTTAAGACAAAATTCACAAAATAACCCTGAGTTGATTTGTCAAAATCAACAATAATTGGATCCTCTGCTCCAATTACCACATCTTTAGCATCATTCGCTGGAGAAACCTGTCTAATTTTGGGAAGATTTGTCACCGAAAAATCCAATTTTTTTTCCGAAATCCTGGTCAGCATTGCCGTTCTGCCGGAAGGCAAAATAACAGAATAATTTGTCTCTGGCTTCCAGAAATTTTCCGGTGCAATTAATAACTTTCTTTTCGCCGCATCGAATTTCAAAGTAGCCTTTTCCTCGGGCACAATTTTGATTTTTGTCCGATAGTCTTCATTCCAAACGGGAACAGAAAAATTTATTTCTACCACCTCTTTTACCTCAATATTTTTTGCATTTTTCAGAACAACTTTTTCCGCATAGATTTTCTGATAGAATTGCCAGCCATAAAAAAACATCAGCGCCAACGATACCAGCGAGATACAGAGCAGAAATGTTTTAATGAAGACTTGGAATAAGTTTGATTTGTTTTGCATACTTAGTATATATCCCCTTCTCCCTCCGGGAGAAGGTGACCCCGCCGCGGCGGGGATGAGGGAAAAGGCTTAATGTTAGGCAAAAACTAAATTGGCATAGATTATTCTTAATTTATAGCCCTTGCCCTCACCTGTCACGTGCTCGTGACATCCTCTCCCGGAGGGCGAGGAGGAAAAAACTATTGATTTCGAAACATCTCTTTTGCTGCGTCCCAGAGCTCTGGATGATTTTGGTTAACCTTAAGCCAATACCACCACTCAGCGCCCCAAAGATAAATTTCAGGAAAACCTACCTTTCTCGCAAAGGACACGTTTTCTTTAAGCTGAGGAACATTCATTGATTCAAATTGTTTCTCTAGACTCTGTCCAGTCGTCCATCCGGCAATCCATGGCTCAGCTTGGAGCTCAATCACGATTGCATTATCTTGCCTAGCAAAAATCTTATTCATCCAATATTTAAACTGAAAAAAGCGTGGACCGATCGGATAGGTATAAAAACCATATTTAGCACTATAGATTGTGCGATACATCGTAGTGCCAAAGACATCCGCGCGCGACGCCGCATGCACCCATAAACTCAACTCACCAGAATCAGTGATTATGATATTGTGCCCAGGATCAGTTTTTCGCGCCATAGCAATCTCTTCATCAAGCAAGTTCACGTCTAGTGCAGGACAGATTCCAAAATCCAAAAATGGCTCATTCTCAATCTGCCAATATTTCAAAGCCTTAGAATTCTTGTAGCGCTCCACCACAACCCCGACAAATTCAACTAATTTTTGTTTCCTTTTGGTATCATCATTTTTAAGATACTCCGGGATAAAGCACTCTGGCCAACGAGGCACCTTTTGTCCAACCGCAAGAATAATCTCAGCGTTCCGCCTCTCGGCCTCCTCCATCTGCCAATCAAGATCAGAAAAATTATACTGCCCATCTTGCGGCTCTACAAAATCCCAATAAACTGGAATGCGGATCTTTTTCGCGCCCAAATCATCCAGTGTTGCAAGATAGGCTGCGCGCCAATCCAGTCCAATGTCAGTCGCATAACGCATCGAAAAAGTCACTCCCAATTTCGCGTCACTATTTTCCTTTACGACAGGAATGTTAAAGAAAATGAATATGACAGAGGCAAGAGCAAAAACTACCAAAAACGCCTTAAGGATGAATTTCAAAACTTTTTTTATTTTTTGCATTTTGTTTTATTTATTTTTTAACGTGTGAAACCAATAAAATTCCAATTGCAATAATGATAATGGCAAAAATTTTCTGCAAAATGGTTTTTAGGTCCTTTTTTTCTCGCATCACTTCTGGTACCCAGGCGGAAAAAAGAATACTGAGAATGAAAATGAAGACGTATTCCACTGAGACCAAGGCGCTCACGATAGTCACACTAGCCAGGGGTAGTGAGGTTGCGAACTCTTTGAGAAATGATCCGCTTCCACCCATAATTTTTGCAAGGACAAATGAAATGCCAGATTTCTGATTGTCCTTGTGGGGTTTTTTAAATTTCAAAAGTGACCCCAGGATTGCTCGGCGCCAAGTAGGAATCAGAAAAAAACTAAGCGTCCCCAAAAATGCCCCTGCACGGGTCCAGGCAAAAACATTCAGAAAATTATCATGAATATATAGCGATTTAATCATAATCGCCGAGAGGGCCAGAAAAAATCCCGCCAAAAGCGAAGCGCGAAAGCCTTTGAAGAATATGCGCTTCTCCAGCTTATCCAATTCAAAAGAAATGAGCAACCCACCAAGAATAAGTGTCCCAATACCGATAATTCCCCGCGCGCCCAAACGTTCATGCAAAAATATGACGGCCAGAAAGAAAGTAACAATAGGAATGACTGCACCAACCACTGGAAGCACGCGACTGGCTTCGCCTTTCCTTATTGCAAAAAACAATGAGAGCATTCCGTAGATAAAAATCATTCCGGAGATGAGACTAAAAACCACCCTGCCTAAACTGATCAGATGAAAACCGCCAAAAAGAAGTCCGATAACTACTGCGAACAAGCCTAATGTTCCTGAATAAAATGCATAGATTACCGGATGAGAAACGCGCTTGGAAGAAAGTAAAAATTTATCCAGAATAATTTCCAGCGCCAAAAGAAAATATGCAACTATCGTTATGATTAGCCAATTCATTTTTCTATTATACAGTACAAATCAAAAAGACGATAGAGACGCCCTGCTGGGGCGTCTCTAGATTATTTTAAGAATTTACCTTTTTGTAATACAGCGCCACGTCCGCTATCCATTTGCGCACGCCTGCAGGATCATGCCCTGCGCAACTAGACCCACACTTCCAGACAACCAGTTTTTCTGCTGTATTAATTTTTTTGTCCAATAGCTCTTTAATCCTTTCACCTACTACTAGGATTGCTTGTTCTGGAGAGTCAAAACAGCTATAACCAGAAGCGGTTTGATTATATGTCCCCCGATAACCCCAATAATTGAAACAATCATTCCCGCCTTTTTTTGGTGAGTGTTCACCCCAATCACTTTCTTTTTTGGCAATCGCAATCAGATAAGCTGCTGTTTCACTATCACACTTCACCAAGAAGGGAACCATTTTTTCCAGTGGGCTCCCTGCAACTAATTCTTTGTATTTCAACTCTAAGCTACCTAGCGGTGCGCTTTCCGCAGCCGCTTTCTTTTTCTTTGCATCCCTCTCTTGGAGTTCCTTTTTCTCAGTTTTCCGAATTTGGTCAACGCCAGCTTTAACCTTCTCCATAGGATCAAACTTGAAAAGTTTTACTCTCGTTAAACTCGCTTGAATATCCCCCCCCAAAAAAGTAGTCTCCGCATTATCACTAAAAGAAACAGCTGTTAAGCTATTTTCTCCAAAATAGACTGAAAAAAACAGCACCAAGCATAGCACGGGCAATATTTTTGACGATATATTTAGTTTTCCGATTCCTGTCTTACTCGCAATTTCCTTTTGCGGGCTCCCCACTTGGCGGCTATTCCGCTTTTGACAGAGTAGCGAGAAAAACATCAGTTTTTCTCGCAATTTCGGCAGTTCTTCACTCATAGAAGCTTTGTTCCCCTTTTCCCCCGTTACAACAATTAACTGTCATAAACAACCCAGAAATTATAGCAAAAATTGAATTTTTGGTCAACTGCCAAAAACACCAGCTTAAAAAGCCAACTATTGCGCAATACCTATTTCTCTACACCGATCACCCAGTAATCAAAGGCGATGTCAAACTGCGCTGGCTTATCCAACTTTATCTTGAAACCAACATTATCAATTTTATCTGAAAGCACCCAATTCACCGGACTCGATCCAACTGGTGTAACAATAATCTTGGAGTCATACATCACTTTCTCATTTTTCACCAAGACCTCTTGCTGTCCAACTCGGATGATTACTGACCCCACATTATTTTTCAAAGGATCGGCGTTCTCACTAACCACATAATCCTCGGCTTTGACCTTCTTAGCTTTCACTTCCGTTGCCTCCAAATTACCAAGTCCCAAATTGACATTACCGCTAACATCTTTGTAAATCAGATTATTCATATTGAGCGCTAAGGCGAAATCAATCACAGCCTGACTTTGAGTCTGGACCAGGTCCAATTGATCCTGCAGCTTTTTCAGATTTTGGCTCAACTCACTCACACTGTCATCCATCTTTTTATTCGTCAGCGCCTGAATCTCCAACTTACCAAAAATATCTTTAAGTGCAGTTCCTTGATCAATATTATTTAAAAGATCCAAGTTTCCAGTATCAATTGCTTGAGCTAAAGGAACGTAGTTTGCCTTGGTTTCAACGCGAATATTTTTGAATTTAAGACTAGTGTTAGCTGATAGTTTAAAATAGGCTCTAAAATAATTCAAATGCTGCCAATCAATCTCTCCAGTCTTTGCGCCATCTGCGAGCGGTAATCTGACCTGATTCCAACCGGAAAGGAAGAAGGGATGACTAGATCTGATCCATTCAATCTCTTTTTGATCTTGGATATTGCCAAGTTCAGTGTGAAAATCTTCGAGACTGGCGCTATCTTCAAGAAAAACATCATACACAAGATAGGATTGGTTTTGATCTTTGCCCGAGAGATCCAGCTGATTGGCGCTACCTAGATTAATAGCCAGCTCTTGAAAATTTTCAGGAGCATTATACTTAGCAGAAAATTGATTATTTTCAATCAATTGGTCAGTCAGAGATGAAGAAAGTTCACTGTTTGCATCTTTGAATTGATAGAACGGAAGCTCTTGGACTGGTTGACTATTTTGAGAGAGCAAGGCGTTGGCTGAACTTAGCTTGGTGCTGAGAAGATTAATCTGAGAGCCACTTGCCACGAGGTTAGTTTGGATGGAATTGATTTTTTGATTTGCAAGAGTGGTCTGATTTTGATTGTCTGTTTTGAGGAGAGCAAGTGCTTGATTCAGTTTTTGAATTTCATTATCTTGGCTATTATTTGAGTTTTGAAGAGCACTGGCAAGGATGGACAAGCTGGAGAGTTGAGTTTGCTGAGCTTTGACACCTTCAATAAGAAGAGCGGAGAGATTGCCATAAGCGATACCATAACCATCCTTTTCGTTACCCACTACCACTTCGGGTAGGACTTTCAGCGTATCTTGAGCAATGAGACCAATTTGACGATCCGCGCCGGGATTAGACTTCCAATTGAAATAGACTCCACTGAGAGATTTGATTTTATCCAAGGGGTTAGTCACGTCCATGATGTTGGTTTTTAGTCTGGCGTCAGAAGAATGCGCCCAACCGCTAGTCGTGTACGTTCCCGTAGTGGAACCATTGTAGACGGCTAGTTTTTGGGTTGGGGTGGTGGTACCGATGCCAAGATTACCGGAAATATTAATCCGCATCGCTTCAGCCATAGCATTTGGAGCTGAACTCTTAGTGGATTGTAGAGCTACGCCTAGCTGAGATTTAATATAACCACCACCAACATTTGTCCAAGACATATTTACGGTTGACGCTCCCGCTTTATAGGAAGTTGCTACTCCGTTACCATTATTTGCTCCGACATAGTTTATGAGAGTCTGACCAGAACCAACAGTAGGAGTTCCAATATCCTCAGCGCCCCCCACTACATCAATAACCATGTCATTTGTTGCTGCCGAAACATTGGTTGAAATGCTACTCCCCCAGTTGTCAGCGACGCCACTCGTGATTCCGAAAGAATTGGTTTGATCAACGTTATAAAAGGTTTCGGCCACGGCTGACATCTGACCGTTAGTTGAAGCGCTATGAATTGTCACATTATGCGTTCCAGTGTGAAGCTCTGAATCCTTCAGGTACCACAGCTGAACCAGCGCTGCGCTCCCTTTGCTATCTAGCAAGTGCATATCAACTCCGTCATATCGTACATACTCAATAGGGATACGCACGCTAGTAGCCACAATCAAAATTTTATTTGATTTTCCCGCATCAACGGCGTGAGAAATGGTAACAAGAACTCCCGAACCGTTGTAGCCATACGCGGAGCCAACACTGCTATTATCCAATGCAATTGGTTGCCATGACAATCCTGGTGACGTTCTGAAAATCAAACTGCCAGAATTTCCCGTTCCTGTTCCAGCGGGCGTGTCAAGAAACATATTGGATCCAGAAATATTCGTTCCACTAGCCGCCGGGCCCTTGATATAAACATCACTTGGAGTCGCTGTGCCATTGCCAGAGCCGAAAAGAATATTTGAAGTAGCGACGTGCAGTCCAGCTTGCGGACTAGTCGTGCCAATGCCAACATTTCCCAAAGTATAATAGATATCATTTCCTGTAGTTACCCACGAACTGCTACCTATACCACTGTCCGTCCAAGCTGTTTTGCAAACGCCAGCAATACACAACCCGGCAGCGGCGTTAATTTGTCCCAACACACCAGATCCTCTCACATCGACCTTGTAGGTTGGATTATTCGTGCCAATACCGATGTTGCCAGCCTTTAAATACATCGTATTGGCAACAGCTCCAGTTTCTTCACTAGTCAGAGCAGCGACTGAATTTTGGGTTAGGATAAAATTAGCACCAGGAGTTAATCCAGTAATTCCCGTTAGAGCTTCAGCTCCTGATCCTCTGTTGATGGCATGCGCGGTTGTCCCGATATACATGGTTTGTCCGATAGGTGCGTAGTTGGCAATGGTCGCATAAGCTCCAGTGCCCAGTGCCCCACTAATAGTCACATTATCTTGAACTGTTAAAGTCTTGCCAGCGGCAATATTCAATGCATTAGTTCCATTATTAGTGATTGCTAAACCATTGAATAATGGAGAAATGATAGATGTTCCAAAGTAGCCCGTTCTTGGTCTGGTGGCACCATTAGCTCCAATATCCAAAGTGTTATCAGTAAAAAGCAAATTACCAGTCAAAGTTCCACCTCCAATAGGAAGATAGGCGCCAGAAGCTGTAAAAGCAGCACTACCTAGTGTCCCCCCGCCAGTTGGAATGGTTAAAGTAGTCCCAGCTGCTGGCCAAGTCAGTACTCCTGCCCCGCCGTTATTAGTGAAAGTCGTTGTAAAAGTAGCATTCGTGACTGTCCCAGCATTGCCCGTAACTGATCCGCTAATTGCATTAGTAACGGTAATATCAGTTGCCCAAAGTTTAGCTAGACGATTAGTGGTATCTCCAATAGTTTGCGGAGTAGTTTGGCTTGTGAGTACTGCTCCGGCAAGAGAGGTAAGATAACCCATTCCGGTCCAAGGTGTGCCAGTTACATAGGTAGAGTTGTCATAAGAAATAGTAGTGCCGGCTATCTTAACAAAGCCTGTGCCATTGAGAGCATCTTGTTTACTAGTGGCTAGTCCGGAGTAAAGCGAGTTAGCGGAGTTGTCACCCGTATTTGTTCCTGAAACTGAAGCATCGAGAGGAACTGTGAGAGTTTTTGAGGTTGTTCCTCCGGCAATAGTGAAACCATTGGTAGCTGCGGTGAAGGTGAGAGCGTTGTATGTTCCGCCAGTGACATTGCCGGTTGAGTTGATTTGGAATTGAGAAGTGAAGCCAACGGAGAGCAGCGCAGTTGGGGAAGAAGTGCCAATTCCAACATTCCCTCCATCTTTAATCACAAATGCAGAAGCTCCAGCGTCTTTAAAATTGACGATATTGCCGGAGCCAGATTGGTTGATTGTGAGAGCATCGGAGGTTCCGTTATAGGCTGCATTAATTAAATTGCTAGAAGTGATACTACCGAGAAGATTAAGATTTCCTAATCCATTAACTTTAAATTTTTGACTACCGCCAACTGCGACACCAAGAAGTGTATTACTTACAGCGCCGACTGAGCCGGTGTTTTCATAACCATAAGACTCTCCTGTCCACGTGCCAATCAACAAATCCTTATCCCCATCATCATCTAAATCAGCAAACGCTGGACGAGGTTTCACGGACCCGCCAACATTAGGAGTATCCCAAGAAGCCTTACGCGACCAGATCAGAGAAAAGACGGTGCCAGTATTTTCATAGGCGTAAGATATTCCACCATATTCCCCGATTATTACGTCATAATCACCATCGCCATCCAGATCAGCTAAGGCAGGGCTAACGCCGTAACCAATATCTGGAGTATTCCAACCTGAGTTGGCCGTCCATGTTGGCAATAGAGTTGTGCCAGTGTTCCGATAGCCATAGGACACACCGCTATCTGAACCAACCAACACATCTATCTTTCCGTCATTATCCAAATCAGCAAAAACGGGAGTGGCTGAATCTCCTATGTCAGGCAAATTCCAACCCGCCCTCGCCGTCCAAATTGGCGAAGAAATTGTTCCGGTATTTTCATAGGCGTAAGATACGCCATTATATCCACCAACCATCAAGTCATAGTCCCCATCGCCATCCAGATCAGCAAGGGCTGGCTTAACATAAGTAGAGGCACAGCCAATTATATTCCAATCTGATTTTGCAGAAAAACTTGGCGAAGAAATTATGCCAGTATTTTCATATCCATAAATGTTACTGCCAACACTAATCAGCAAATCAAAGTCACCATCATGGTCTAAATCAGCAAAAGCGGGAGAGCCCATATTACCACCAGGACTAGGCATATTCCAAGCCGATTTCGCCGTCCAACTCACAATAGGATTAGAACTATACGAAGCCGGATTAATATATAGCGAGCCATTAGAAACACCTCCTCCCATTGGAATACTTGAAAAAGTTCCCAGTCCCGCCACTTCAAATTTAGAAGTTGGCGCTGTTGTTCCGATTCCGATGTTTCCAGTATTACTACTATATATATCATTACCTGATGTGGTCCAAACGCTACTGCCAATTCCTGAATCAGTCCAAGCAGTTTTACAAATTCCATTAATGCACAGTCCCCCTTCGGCGTTGATTTGTCCGGCGGCGGCGATGCCTCGGACGTCTAGTTTATAACTTGCAGTAGTCGTTCCAATACCGATATTACCTAGCCCGGAGAAAGTTAGATTATTGGAAGCAAGAGCAATGTCTGTGGCAGCGGATAACGTACCGCCTAGTTTAAACGCATTGGCAGTTAATGTTAACCCATTTGTGGCAGTGTAACTTGTGCCAGATTGTTGATCGAGTTGATATCTGGTTCCTGCGCTCGTGGCGGTAAAATATAAATGCGACCCATCAAATTCTACTGCTCCCCCTTCAGTGGCAGAGAGCAAGGTTCCGGTTGTAAATTTAAGTGGAGCTGTTCCGGCTGTGGCGGTACCAGCTTTGATGTTGAGTAATGCAGTTGGTGAGGTTGTGCCGATACCAACAAAGCCCCCGTCTTTGATCATGAAGGCAGAAGTTCCGGCATCTTTGAAATTGACGATGTTGCCGGCACCAGATTGGTTGATTGTGAGAGCGTCAGAGGTTCCACTGTAAATTCCATTGATTAAATTATTAGCAGTAAAACTTCCGCTAAGAGTTAATTGACCAAGCCCATTAACTCTCAATTTTTCACTACCAGCCACTGCGACACCAAAAACAGTATTAGTAGCAGCACCAATAGAGCCAGTATTTTCATAAACACGAGTCACATAAGGAGAATATTCCCCGACCAATAAATCAGCGTCCCCATCACTGTCTAGGTCAGCAAGAGCAGGAGCAACCCGCCCACCACTGCTATTTGGCGCATTCCAAGATGACTTCGCTGCCCAAACCGGAGAAGAAGCTGTGCCAGTATTTTCATAACCATAGGATATTCCATTAGAAGCATTACCAATCAACAAGTCAAAATCGCCATCACCATCTAGGTTAGCAAAAGTTGGATGAGCACGCGAACTCACGCTAGGTGTGTTCCAACCTGCTCTTGCTGTCCAAGTTGGAGAAGAAACTGTTCCAGTGTTCTCATACGCATAAGCGATACCATCAGACCTGCCAACTAACAAATCCGTTTTCCCATCATTATTTAAATCAGCAAAAGCAGGGACAGTTTCAGTAAAAATACCTGGCCCATTCCAGCCCGCCCTCGCTGTCCAAGCCGGAGAAGAAATTGTGCCAGTATTTTCATAAGCGAGAACACCACTACTATAAGATCCGACTAGCAAATCAAAATCACCATCATGATCCAAATCGGCCAAGGCAGGAGCACTGCGACCATCACCACCCGTAGGGCCATCCCAAGCTGGTTTAGCAGCCCAGCTTGGAGAAAAAGCTGTGCCAGTATTTTCATATGCAACTACAGTTGTACTACCAGTACCTGCCAGCATATCCAAATCGCCATCACCATCCAGATCAGCGAAAACAGCATAAACATGACCGCTAATACTAGGTAGCCACGCCGCTTTTGTCGTCCAACTAACCATCGGCGCTGAACTATAAGCGGCTGGATTAATATAGAGTGCTCCCTGCGAAACCCCCGTTCCAGTCGGAACACTGGTAAGTGTCGCTAGTCCTGCAATCTCAAGTTTCGAAACCGGAGTGGTTGTTCCAATGCCAATGTTTCCCGTATTACTACTATATATATCATTACCATTTGTGGTCCAAACGCTACTGCCAATTCCAGAATCAGTCCAAGCTGTTTTGCAAACTCCGGCAATACATAATCCTCCGGCAGCGTTGATTTGTCCGGCTGCGCCTGAGCCTTGAACATCTAGCTTGTAACTTGGTGTAGTCGTGCCAATCCCAAGATTTCCATTAAGTGTCAATCCTGCAAAAGTTGGACTGGATGTGGTGAGAAGACTTTGATTAATAGAAACGTTTGATCCACTGATGGTTAAGGTTCTTGCAGTTGTTCCGCCAAGAAGATTGAAGCCATCAGTCGCTGAAGTTAGCGTGAGACCATTATATGCACCTCCAAAAATACTACCAACGCCATTAACTCTAAATTTTTGAGAGCCTCCCACTGCAACACCAAAAAGTGTATTACTTGCAGCACCAACCGAACCCGTGTTTTCATAGGCATACGACACGCCATTATACTCTCCAATCAACAAATCTTTATCTCCATCATTATCTAAATCAGCCAAAGCAGGAATAACATAAGTTCCAATATCTGATACATTCCAGCTTGTTTTTGCAGCCCAAGTTGGCGCAAGAGTTGAGCCAGTGTTTTCATAGGCATTAGTAACGCCATTATAATTTCCAATGAGTAAATCTAAATCACCATCACCATCTAAATCAGCAGCGACTGGCAAGGCATTAGCTCCAACGCTAGGAACATTCCAGCCTGATTGCGCTATCCAAACTGGCGCAAAAGTTGTGCCAGTATTTTTATAAGCATAAGTTAAGCCACCATTTTCACCAATTAATAGATCAATATCACCATCGCCATCTAAATCAGCAAAGGCTGGAGCACAAGATGTTCCGATAGATGGCGTATTCCAACTTGGCTCCGCTGTCCAAACTGGCGTAGAAGTAATGCTAGTATTTTTATAGGCATAAGATACGCCCACATATGAACCAATCAATAAATCCACCTTTCCATCTCCATTCAAATCAGCAAATGCAGGTTTAGCGTAAGTACCAATATCAGGACCATTCCAAGCCGACTTAGCCGACCAACTAGGCAACAAATTTGAACCAGTATTTTCATAGGCATAAGATATACCATCCATTGCACCAATTAATAGATCCAGATCACCATCGCCATCCAAATCAGCAAAGGCTGGAGCAGCAAGCGTTCCAATATCAGGCGTGTTCCAGACAGATCTAGCCGTCCACTGCACAATCGGATTAGAACTATACGACGCCGGATTGATATACAGCGCACCCTGCGAAACCCCCGTCCCCGCCGGAATATTTGTGAGAGTCGCTAGCCCGGCAATCTCCAATTTTGAAACAGGCGTCGTTGTTCCAATTCCAATGTTTCCCGTGTTGTTGCTATAGATATCATTGCCACTTGTCGTCCAAACACTACTGCCAATTCCAGAATCAGTCCACGCAGTTTTACAAATTCCATTAATACACAATCCCCCCTCAGCATTAATTTGTCCGGCAGCTGCGGTGCCTCGAACATCGAGTTTGTAGCTAGCAGTAGTTGTGCCTATGCCGATATTACCTAGTCCGGAGAAAGTTAAATTATTAGAAGCAAGGGCAATATCCGTAGCTCTAGTTAGTGTACCACCCAACTCAAAAGCGGTGGAATTGAGGGTGAGACCGTTCGTGGCAGTGTAGGCCGTGCCAATGGCGGTGCTCCAAACGGGATTAGCGCCAATGCCTTGCGTTTTGAGAAAAGTGCCACTCGTGCCAGCAGTCAACACGGTCCAGTTAGTGCCATTGTAATACATAACATCACCTTGAGCGGGAGTGACACTGGCCATATCAGAATGGCTCGTTGAAAAAAGTTGGTGGGCTGAGCCAGGCGCAGTCGTCACCCAAGTGAAGCCTTGTGTGGCTGAGTTGTAAGTCAGAATATTACCATTTTGAGGATTAGTGCTACTTTCCAAGAGCATGCCTTCTATGATTTTGTTATTACCAATTGAAGTGATGCCAGCATTCGTAATGGCAATGTCACCGGTCATCGCTACACCAGCGGCAATATTTGAGGCATTACCAATAAAGAGACTGCCACTCGTTAGCAAGTTAGTCATTTTTCCGTTAAATGTATTCCAATCAGTATTTGATAGTGCGCCTGTAGAGGAAGTGGAAGCCAGAACCAAAGTAAACACCTGGGAGCCATCAACGGAGAGACCGTTGGCAGTCGCGTTGATTGTTGCTGGGTTATGACCAAAAGATGACGTGGATGTATCACAGACTAGTCCCGATGCGGTGGAATAAACGCAGAGCTTCGTGTCAGTCATCGTGCCTTGTTTTAGGGAAAATTCTGTACCCGCTAATTGGAGCAAATTACTAGCGGCCGCAGCATATGTTGTACCAGTCGCTGCTTGCCAAGCTGGATTAGCCCCTGCTCCATTCGTTCGCAGGAAGTTACCACTTGTGCCTGCCGTGAGAGCAGCCCATCTTGTGCCGTTGTAGTAGATCACATCCCCTTGGGCGGGAGTGATGCTGGCCATATCGGAATGAGAGGCAGAGAATAAATTATGGGCAGTGCCGGGAGCAGTCGCCACCCAAGCAAAACCACTGGTGGCGGAGTTGTAAGAAAGGATATTGCCATTGCTGGGAGTGGTCGTGCTTTCGTTTAACATGCTTTCCGTGATCTTGTTAGCACCAATACTGGTTACCCCCCCATTGGTGATGGCAATGTCTCCGGTCATCGTGATACTTGTGGCAATATTGGAAGCGTTACCAATGAAAAGATTTCCACTAGTAAGAGCGGGTGAAAGTTTACTGTTGAAAGTTTGCCAATCGGTATTATTCAGTGCTCCTGTTGTTGAGGTGGAAGCCAGTGCCAATGCTAGCTCTTGACCGTTTAGGGTTAGGCCGTTATTCGTCGCGTTAATAGTCATCGGGCTGTGACCAACGGTGGTACTGTCTGTATTGCAAACTAAATTAGTGCCGTCATAACTGCAAATGCGTCCAGTGGTGAGCGTGCCTTCTTTCATGGAAAACGTGGTGCCAGATAATTGCAGGAGATTGCCACTCGCAGCATATGTTGTACCAGTCGCTGCTTGCCAAGCTGGATTAGCCCCTGCTCCATTCGTTCGCAGGAAGTTACCACTTGTGCCTGCCGTGAGAGCAGCCCATCTTGTGCCGTTGTAGTAGATCACATCCCCTTGGGCGGGAGTGATGCTGGCCATATCGGAATGAGAGGCAGAGAATAAATTATGGGCAGTGCCGGGAGCAGTCGCCACCCAAGCAAAACCACTGGTGGCGGAGTTGTAAGAAAGGATATTGCCATTGCTGGGAGTGGTCGTGCTTTCGTTTAACATGCTTTCCGTGATCTTGTTAGCACCAATACTGGTTACCCCCCCATTGGTGATGGCAATGTCTCCGGTCATCGTGATACTTGTGGCAATATTGGAAGCGTTACCAATGAAAAGATTTCCACTAGTAAGAGCGGGTGAAAGTTTACTGTTGAAAGTTTGCCAATCGGTATTATTCAGTGCTCCTGTTGTTGAGGTGGAAGAGAGCACAAGAGTAAGGACTTGTGAGCCATCGACTGAAAGACCATTGGCCGTAGCGCTTACAGTAATTGGAGTGTGTCCAACGGAAGCGGAAGTGGTATTGCAAACTAGTCCACTGGTTGTGGAATAGGTGCATAGTCTTGTGTCAGTCAGTGTGCCTTCTCTCAAGGAAAAAGCACTGCCAGTTAATTGGAGGAGATTGCCACTGGCGGTGTAAGTCGTGCCAGTCGCAGCTTGCCAAGTTGGATTATTCCCTGTTCCGTTTGTTCGCAGGAGATAGCCGTTCGTGCCAGCTGCGAGCGTGGTCCAGTTTGTGCCATTGTAATAGATGAAGTCCCCTTGGGATGGAGTGATGCTGGCCATATCCAAATGACTGGAAGAAAAAAGATTGTGTGATAGTCCAGGGACAGTTGGCACCCAAGCAAAACCATTCGTCGCTGAGTTGTAGGCCAAAATATTGCCATTGGCAGGAGTATTTGTGCTTTCGCGTAACATGCTTTCGGTAATTTTATCCGCCCCGATTGAAGTTACTCCGGCGTTGGTGGTTGTGACGTCTCCGCTCATCGCAACACCCGTGGCAATATTGGAAGCATTACCGATGAAAAGTCTGCCACTAGTGAGAGCGGGTGAAAGTTTGCTGTTAAATGTTTGCCAGTCAGTATTACTTAGTGCTCCTGTTGTAGAAGTTGAGGCTAGGGCGATAGCTAGTTCTTGACCATTTAGAGCTAGACCATTATTCGTCGCGTTGATGGTGAGTGGGCTGTGGCCAACTGAGACACTGTCCGTATCACAGACTAGGCCACTAATGGTGGAATAGGTACAAATTCGACCGTTAGTGAGCAGCCCTTCTTTGACTGAAAAAGTGCTGCCCGCTAATTGCAGTAGCGTGCCAGATCTTGTGTAGGTCGTACCAGTCGCCACTTGCCAAGTCGGATTACTATTAGCACCGTTCGTTCGCAGAAAATTACCACTCGTGCCAGCACTGAGGGCAGTCCAGTTGGTGCCGTTGTAATAGATAACGTCTCCTTGAGCGGGAGCGATGTTGGCTGTGTCGGAATGAGCACTAGAGAAAAGATTGTGATTGGTGCCAGCTGGAGCACTCCAGGTGCCGTCCCCTCTTAGGTATTGCGCAGTAGTACCAGCAGATACGGGAAGATTGTAGGCGCCATTAATATTAAGCGCGCTGACTCTAGTTGCGCCAGTCACTTCCAATTTGTAGCTAGGACTAGTAGTGCCAATTCCAATGTTTGTGCCATCATTGTAAAGGACACTGCTGGCAGACCAACCCAAAGAAGTGTGATAGTTAAGTGTTTGTCCCGTTGTGCCAGTCGGGAGAGTGCCACCGCCACCGCCGAGCATCGTATTACCCCAATAAAGATTACCGCTATTGCTGTAGAGACGATTGGTGGAAGTTGTGGGCACGGAACTGTCAGCCAGATAGAGGCGGTCTTTAACATCGAGACTAGTCACGTTGATTGTATCTTTGAGCGAAATGGAAACGGAACTGCTAGTCGTGACCACATTAACATTCCCCGCCCCCAAAATGGAACCAAAAGCATAGCCGGATCCATTACCCATGAGCACCTTGCCATTTTCTGGATTAGTGGTGAGTCCGGTACCTCCTTGATTTACGGGAAGAGTACCTTGAGTATCGGTACTGAATTTAATTTTGTTAGCGGTTAGTTTTTGATTGGAGAGAGTGAGATATTTTGCTCCAGAAAGGGTGAGGGAATCGTTTAGTCTTGAGTCATTGCCCGTGATTAACTGTCCTGCGCCTGTGCCAATGGGAAGATTTTGGATGTCAATCTTTCCGGTGTTGTTGAGAGAGACGATGTCGCCTGACTGGGTTCCAATCTTTTTGCCATCCAAAAGGGAGGCATTGGTGGCGTTGTAGGCAAAGAGAGTGGAAGTGATTCTTTTTCTGGGGACCAGTTCACTATCTTGATTAATCCTGATTCCTAGATAGAATTGATTGTTTTCATTATTGGTTAGGATAGGCAGCTCTTGAGTTTGCCCAAGATTGAATTTAAGAATACCATTTTTGATGGTGACGGCTTGAGTTTCTTCCCAAACTCTTCGTTCTTTATCTGCGTCAGAAGGATATCTGTCAATTGTTGTTCTGTTTTGAGAATAGAGCGCGAAGCGTACGGTGTAATCCCCATTGATCATTTGGCCGGTTTTGTCGGTGACAAAAGCCACCCCTTCCATTTGTCTGGCGGCCTCCACTTTGAGAAAAGGGCAAAGAGTAAAAAAGACAAAACAAAACAGAAAAATGGCTACATTTTTCTTGTATTTTTTTTCACTTTTCTCTTTCGAAAATATCATGCTTCTATGCCCAAGCTAAAAGCAGAACGGCTTGTATTTATTTTGCTTTTTTTACTTTATTTTTTTGGGGAATAAAGTGATCTGGTTATGGATGAATTATAGCATGGAAAGGGGAAAGGCAATAGTGGGAGGAATAAATTATTTTTCCACAAATAAATTCAATAAAAATCTCATCAATCTTGTAACACAAAAAAACTGCGAAGATGCATAAAGCTGTTTCCTGGCAGTTAAGCTTGAACTAAAAAAACTATTTTTCTAAATTGAATTTTTTAACATAAAAACCAACATCATCAATCCATTTGTTGGCTGCCGCTTGACCGCCCGTAACGGAACAATTTGATCCACATTTCCAGACAACCATCTTAGCTGGAGTATCAAGTTTTTTTTCTGATATCAAATATTCCATTCTTTTCGCTACGACGTCAACAGCATCCTTCGGACTATCAAAACAAGTATGTCCACCCGTACCCATTCTCTCTCTTTTTCCCCGATAACCCCAGTAATTATAGCAGTCCTCCCCGTTTAAAACTGGAACGTGCACGCCCCAAGAGCTTTCTTTCCTGGCAATTCCAATCAAGAATGCAGCTACAGTCCGATTCCTTTTGGCGATTTCCGGCACCATTTGTTTGATTGGGTAATCCTTGACCATTTCCATTATTTCCTTCTCAAAATCTGATTGCTTAGTATTAGCTTCTTCAATCAAAAGCCTCGCGATGTATTCATCATCTGCCATTTTTTCCGCTTCCTTCATAGCCGCTTCTTCTCCCAGCACCCTCTGCGCTTCTTGCTCTTGAACAATCTGCTCTGTCCCAGCCTTGTCTTTAGCCTCTTGTATCTTAGCTTGCGCGCCTGGACCCAAATAACGATAAATCATCGTCATCAAAAACATTCCAAAAATCAAAGACCCAATAAGGGATACATTCCACATTCGCACCATGCTCACGCCATGAGTATAGCCTGTAAGTGCATCTTTAAAGTATGAATAGAAGTTAGAATATCTATCTTGAATTTCATCATACATCCACGCTTCTTTTTTCCGAGAATAGGTATGATATATATTTTGTTCTCGTCGTGCTGCAACACCATCAATCCTTCCCGTGATAAATTCAACTCGCTCCCCACGCCTCAGCCGCAAAAGATCTTCTTGACTAAAATACAATTTAGAATCACAAGTAGTGAAATCTTTTACCTTTCCATATTTCTGAGAAAGTAACACGGAAGAATTTTTATGCTTCAAAACAAATTTAGCCAAGGCATAGTCTAATTCTACCGGTTTTTTTTGTTTTTTTTGTATTCCATCTAGCATTGTTTCAGTATAGCACATTTTTTTCTTTCGCAAAAAACAAGTACTAACCCACCAACTAACATCGCGAAAGAAAATAGCTGACCTAGCGTAAAATAGCCCAGAAAAAGACCCACCTGCTCATCCGGCTCACGAAAGAATTCCCCAATAAAACGCGCGACAGCATAGCCCATGAGATATAATCCCAATAATCTTCCTTGCACTACTTTTTTGTTTCTAATTTTCCAAAAGAGCCAAAATAGTAAAAATCCTTCCAAAAAAGCTTCATATAACTGCGAAGGATGGCGCAAAACGCCCAAAACGTCACTCGGGAAATACATTCCGACCCACATATCAGTTACCCGACCATAGAGCTCTCCATTGAGAAAATTTCCGATTCGACCAAGCAGATAGCCAGCAGGAATTGCTGGCACGACAAAATCTGAAAGTGCCCAAAAATTTAATTTACGAAATCTCACAAAAAACAATGTAGCCAAAAGTGCACCGATCAAGCCGCCATGATAACTCATACCATATATGCCAACAAGCCCGCCAGTAGCCAAATCAAATGGCGAAATAATTGCTAGTGGATGCGCAAAATAAAAGGACAGATTATAGAACAAAACATAGCCCAGTCTCCCGCCAATAACAACGCCCAAAAAACAAACGTACATGAAATCCAAAATAAAGCCTTTTTGTTTTTCAAGCTTATCCTTACCTTTTTCATTAAACGTATTTCCGAAGATATTTTCACCTTCATCCAATCGCAACCGCATCTCAAGAAGCCTAAGAACAACAAAAAATGCCACCAAATACATCACGGAGTACCAGCCGACAGAAAAAAATCCGACATGAAAAATTTCCGGATTAATGTGCTCAGGGATGTGCTGATAGAATTGTAGAAAGCTATTCATCTGTATTTAAAATATGAACTCCATATAATTCACCTCATCCGACCTTCGGCCACCTTCTCCTTGGTAAGGAGAAGGGCATTCTTTCACATTTCGTCCCCTCTCCTTAATAAGGAGAGGGTTAGGGTGAGGTGGATTTTTTAATCTCCCCCTCAACTTTCTTCTCTTCTTTTTTTTCCAGCCGCATCAGGTAAAAACTAGCCACTGCCACAACGAATGTGATCACTAATGCGTAAACTAGTTTAGCTTTTAGGCTATTTTGATCCTGGGGAAAGAAGTATTCAATAAAGGACTTAATAGCATCATTCCACGCAAGTCCTGCCACAAGCCCAAGCGCTCCGACGATGTATTTTAAAGTTCTATTGCGCACTTCACTTTTAACCTTAGCAATTTCACTGAGTAATTTTACTTCAATTTCTTTCATAAATTTTTATTTATTAATTATAGCGTCTACCGCCAGTGCTGCGGCGAGTGCGAATGCATGATGCCTACCAAAACGTGGGACATCAAATGTTTCAGTCTTTTCTTTATGTCTTATTTTCACAACCTGTCCTGCTTCCATCCTTTCAATACCTACTATCCGCCAATTATCCTCTTTCTCGCAAGTTTCACCAAAATATCGCACTGGAGCAACAGCTTTTTTGGTCAACTCTTTTACGCGTAAATTATCTCCATTTAAAATCACAGCCCCACTTTTCTTGGTTTTTTTTGCCAGATAGATATATTCTGCTACTAAGTCATTCATACTAGGAAAAGATTCCAAATATCTCTGAGTAATATCGGTTACGACTGAAATTTCTGGCGCAACGATTGAGAGCAAATAACGCATATCCCCCGCCGAGGAAACACCCAACTCAAGCACGAGATACTCTGGATAGTTTTTTTGCCATACTGCGCGAAATGCTTTTCCAATTATGGGACGCCATTCGCGATAAGATCCATATCCACTTGATACGTTAAGAATAGCCAACGGAAGCCCAATTTCCGTATTGAAATTGCGCGGATTAGCGCGAACACTCTTGCCCGCCTTCTCCAGAACTCTGCGAATTTCATCACGCACAAAAGTTTTATTCACACTTCCAGCGACTACAATAATTTTGGGACGATAAATCACTAAAACTAATTTAGCGATTAGCTTTAGATAATACTTGAGGATGGGTTTGAAAATGGTTTTCATATCTCTTATGTCATTCCCGCGGAGGCGGGAATCCAGGTTCCACTAGTTTTAAACTCTGGAAAATCTAATTATAAACCTTCTAACTTCTATTTTTTAACTAACGAATCTCGTATTTCTTTTTTTATAACTTGAGGTGCCTAGATCCCCGACTTCTCAGGGATGACACGGAAAAATTATCTGTTCTTCCTAAATATTTCGTCCATCCGATCGAACGCCCGATTGATATCTTTTTCACTCCTTCCAAAACTCATTCGAATATGGCCTTCTCCGCTCGGCCCGAATGCTACTCCTGGCACAGTTGCGACTTGCGCGCGCTCCAAAAGTCCGATGGCAAAACGCCAAGACAAACTATCCGGGCAATCTTTCAGCTCACCAAAATCAAAATCATTTTTCAGAATCCTTGGAAAAACATAATAAGCGCTCGTTGGCTTCACGTAACTAAAAATATGCGATAATTTATCCAGTCGACGACAAATTAAATCGCGTCTTTTTTTATACTCTCGGTTAAAGAATTTGATATCTTTATCGCCCATTTCAAGCGCGCCCATCGCCGCATATTGAGAAATGACCGGCGCACAAGTCACAAGAGAATCATGCACTTTAAGAATTTCTTTTGCAATACTCTCATCCGTATGGAGATATGCCACGCGCCAACCAGTCATCGCGAACGACTTAGAAAAACTAAAAAGACGAATCACTCTTTTCCGCAGTTCAGGAAGCTGGGCAAGACTAAAAATTTTCTCACCGGAATCAAAAATAAAATCCTTATACACCTCATCGGAAATTAAATAGAGATCATGCTTCTTCGCCAACTCCACCAGTCCCATTAGTTGCTCCTTGGAATAAATCGTACCGGTTGGGTTATTGGGGTTACAATAAAAAATCGCTTTAGTTTTTTTCGTAATTGCCGTTTCATATTTTTCCAACTCGAATGCCCAGCCTTTTTCTTCGTCAAGCGACACGAACACCGGCTGACATCCTGCAAGCAAAATTACTTCGCGGTAGGAGGTATACGTCGGCTCAGGAATAATCACTTCATCACCCGGGTTCGTGATTGCAAACAGGGTCGCCGTGATCCCCTCGATTGAACCGGCCGTCACAATAATCTCTTTTTCGAAGTCATAAAACATTCCTTCTTCGGCCAGTTTTGTTTCGATCAGTTCACGCAATTCGCTAAGTCCGGGAGAAAGCGAATATTTGGCCACCACCCCATTTTTTAGGGCCAGCTCCACTCGCCTCTTAATGCACTCCGGCGTATCAAAACTCGGCACGCCTTGTGCGAGAGATATCACATCGGGAAACTTTGAAGCCCGCAGTTCCATTTGTTTTATTACCGATAGACGTAGATTTTTCGTTCGTTCAAACATAGACAAAAAATTATTTTCAGGGCTTACGCTTTTGCCCAAAAAAAGTTCGCGCGTTAGTTTTTCTTAAGCTTCAATTTCACCGAATTAGCAAAACTCATCATATCCGAATCAAAAGTATATTTAAATTTATTCTTTTCTCTATGCCGCTCAACTGCGAAATCAATTAGTTTTTTCAAAAGCGCGTCAAGCTCGAGACCGCTGGCTTTCCAAAGATGATGATAGACCGTGCCTGGCATTGGATTGATCTCATTGGCATAGACTTTTTTGGACGCTGTGTCATAGAGAAAATCAACGCGCGCGATCCCACTCGCTCCCACACCTAAGTATATTTCCTTGGCCAACTCTTGCACATTTTTTGTCGTGTCTTCATCTAGTCTTGCTGGAATCACAAGGCTATCCGTCGCGTTCCCCAATTGCGCTCCACCATCCACTAAATATTTCTCTTTGAAATCAAACAACTCACTTTCAAAAACTGATTCTTGAATAAGCGAAGCCTTGAGCTCGTCATTGCCAATCACGCAACAAGTAATATCCATCAAATTCTCCACCCCTTCTTCCACTAAAACTTTCTCGCCATAATGCAGTGCCACTTCAATTGCAAATTCCAATTCCTTGTCATCCTTCGCCTTGGAAATTCCAATTGATGATCCAAGCTTCGGCGGTTTCACGAACAACGGATAGCGCAAAGCATTTTTGATGTTGGCAATAATTTCTGTTCGGTTCTTATCCCAATCCTTTTTGCTAAAAAACATAAAATTGGCCGTGGCAGTTCCCGTACTCTTGTAATAGGTTTTGGTAAGAATTTTATCATAGGCAATGGCCGAAGACGCGACGTCACAACCGACATAGGGGAGATTGCAAAGCTCAAACATGCCCTGAATCGTGCCATCCTCACCATTGGATCCATGGAAAGCCGGAAAAGCCAAATCAATTTCAATTGCCTGACCCATAAAACCTTTCTTTTGAAAAACCATTTTCCCTTGAGATTTTTCCAAATCCAGCGAGACCTTGGAAAATTCCAAAAGTTTTTTGTCTTTCTGGGAATCTTGAAAAAATTTTAGAGTTCCCAACTCCTGCGAAACATACCACTCGCCATTTTTTCCTAAGTATATCGGCACAACATTATGCTGCATTTTTTTCAGTTCTGAGATGATAAGTTGTCCGGTGATGATTGAAACATCATGCTCCGGACTTTTTCCTCCAAAGAATACTCCGATGTTCATATGATAAACTGTTAAATTATTATATTTTCTAAATTGCCAAACATTTCTTTCTGAAATTTCACGACTTGCGTGTTTGCCTGAAAAAAGTTCGCACGTTCGTCTCTCTTAGCATCCGAGACATCCAGTAGACCAGCAAGAAATAAATAATGTGAGGAAGCCATGCTCTTGAGAATTTTTTTCGGGTAAACGCGTAAGTCTCCCATTAAGCTAAAAATAATTATCCGGCAGATCATTTTGAAAAATAATCGCGTCACCGCTTTTCACAACATTCGAAAGATCGGCGTGTGCTTCTTGAGATGATGAGTAGACTCTATACTCCTTAAATCCCTTCTCCTTGAGTCCTTTAGTAATATAACCAGAATTGGGGCTTTTTATCAAGAGAACTAAATCTACTCCCAAATCCGCATACAGCCGACCAATCTTTTCATGAACTTCAACGCTTTTTTCACCCAGCTCCACTAGTCCCGGGGTAAGTACAATTTTGCGCCCAAGCGCCCTTTTTAGCACTTCAACTCCACTCACAATACCAGCATAATTTCCATTATAGCTATCATCAATCACCCAAACTTTCGTCATTTCGTTATAAATTGGTTCCAAGCGATGGGGCACATATTCAATCTTTCCTATTCCCCGCGAAATCTCACTCGTAGCCATGCCCAATTTTTGCGCCACGCGATAGGCCATAAGAATTAGCGTTATGCTATGCTGTGCCAAAAGTTTTGTTCGAAAAGTTGCTCCGTCTATTTCAAATTCTAACCCGCCAAAATTATCCAAAACTCTAACATTTTTCACATCATTTTTTGAAACTCCCTGGGAATCCTTTAGTTTAAAACGTGCATAATTTTTCAAAACATTTTCATCATCGAAATTAAGCGTAACCGTTTTTTTTGAAGCTTCCGGCAGTTCAAATTTTGCGTAAATGATATTTTCCATACTCCCAAATCTTTCCAAGTGTGCTTCATTTATCCCAGTGAGAATAGCATAATCCGGCTCAACCAACTCACAAAGCTTTTTAATCTCCCCTCTTTTGTATGCCCCCATTTCCACAATAAAAATTTCGTTATCCAAAAATATTTTGGGATTTTTTAAAATAAAATCCGCGATTCCGATGTCAGTGTTTATGTTTTCCGAGAGTCTTATTACGCGAAATTTTTCACTGAGAATTGATGATAAAATTTCCCGAGTTGAAGTTTTCCCATAACTTCCTGTTATTCCAACCACGGTGAGATTTTTTCGATTTTCCCGCAAAAACTTTTGCGCTTTTTCGAAAAGTTGCCTTTTTAAAAAACAATCAATTGGCTCAATAATCCAAAGTGCGGCAATAATAACGATTGGAACAAGCGGGATCATGACCCCAAAAGACAGAACTCCCCATGTGCCAAAAATTCCGACTGAAAGCAAAAACATGACGATTAGCATCAGCGCCGTAAGCACATAAATTAACCGAGCTTTTTTGGTCCAAACTAAATGCGCTCTTTTTTCCAATTTCCACCACGCGAAATGCGAATAAGCAAATTGCAAAAATTTATTGCCATCGTAAAGTTCAGACTGAAGGATGTAAATTAGATTTCGGATGATCATTTTATATTTTGAGAAGCGGACAGTCCGCTTGCAATCTTAATTCTCGTTATCATATAAGATGAATAAAAAACCATATCTCGTAGCGGACTGTCCAATGGAAAGGCTACTGGAAAATTACTCATTGCACCCTCCCTCTTTGGAAAAGGAGGATTCAAAAAACTATCGAATACTATTAGCTTTTCAAGTCACTCCTAACCTCCCTTTACCAAAGGGAGGAATTCACATTTCTTTGGAAAAAATCGCCATAAATTCCTGCGGCTGATCAATAAATGAAAAATGCCCAGCATTAGAAATCACAAACAATTTTGATCCAACCATCTTTTCTCGCATGAGCTTGGCCTGCCAAAGTGGCGTATCTTGATCTTTTTCGCCCCAAATAAGCACGGTTTCGGTTTTCACTTTTGATAAATCATCAGTCAAGTCTTCGCGGATAATTTTCTTGTAACTCTCGGCCATCTTCCCCGCTTCAATATAATCAACTGAATTAATTGCTGAGTAGAATTTTTTTCTGATGTTATCTTTAAAAATATTCAATCCTGGCAGCAAAAAAATCACTTTAAAAATCTTTGTGATAATTTTGTATGCAAATATTTTTAGCCCCCTTTTCCTGATTCCTGATGAATCGATGAGAATGGCTTTTTTCGCCATTCCGCCAACAGAAAGATATTTAATAATAATACTCCCCCCAACAGAATGACCCACGAGAATGGGATTTTTAATTTCCAACTTAAGAAGAAAACTATCCAAAAAACCCGAAAACTCCGTCACGCCCCAGGGAGATGCCGGCAAATCACTTCCGCCAAAACCCGGCAAATCCAGCGCGATAAAACTGGACAAATTCGCAAAGATAGTTTGCAGGTGCGCTGCTCTTGAGCCCCAACCGTGAAGAAAAACAACAACCCTCTCTTTTTCTAAGTCATCACTTTGAAAATAGTTAATATTCAGACCCTCAATAATTACTTGTTTTTCTAGCATAGTCATTTATTTTAATACTACCATTCTACCACTCAACCAAACTAAAATCCACCCCATTTCAATGGAGTGGATTCAAATTACCTCTTTTGCCAGAAACGCTACTCCTCAGCTGGAACATCTACTGATCCATCAGGGAAAGCAGCTTTAAGTGCTGTTCGCGCCGGCTCCATAGTTGCCTTATATGCATTACGTGCTGCCTCAAAAGCAGTTTTCCGCGCTACAATCAAGGGCTCAATCGAAACTTTAAGTTTGGCGTTCGATTCCCTGTCGCTCTTGAATTTCTCCCTTGCTGTTTTCAAACTCGCTCGCAGAGTTTCCTTGACCGCCCCTACCTCAACACCTGCACCACAGTCAGTTTTTGCTTTTCCAAAAGCTGCTGAAATAGAATTTTTAAAAGTTGCCACTACAGCATCCATCCCAGATTGCTTTGTGCTCACAGCACTTTGCACACCGGTTTGGAAAGTTTTTCTTGCTGCATCAACCGCTGCGCGTCTTTTTGCCAAAGCTGTTTTTTGAGTTGCACTAAAAGTATTTATAGCTGTTTTTTGCGCGTCAGTAATGCCCGGCTTGGACAATAAGTCAGCCATTTTTTTCGCCATTTCCGCCTCAGCTTTGGCTCTAATTTCAGCGAGACGTGCATCATTAGCTACCATTTTTTCCGTCCACTTATTTTTTCGCTCATCTTTCTTTGACTTTATACTAGTTCCTTTTTGCTCCCAATTCTCCAAAAATTTTCCACCTTTTTCCTCAATTGCCGTGCAGAAGTTTCCATTACTTTTTTCATTGACCTTAGTCTTCACTTCTTCTCTCGTCGGTTTCTCTCCGTTTTGCCCAGCTTGGGCAAAAGCTTCCGACAACGGTAAGAAAGTTGCCACAATAAGCAAAACCAGCGCGCTGGTCGCCGTTTTTTTAAAGATTATTTTCATCATATGAGTTGGATAAATCATCTATCTCCTGATCAGATGGAAGTGCATCTTTTGCATCAGCTTCCTCTTGAGATAATAATGACTCTTCACTATCAGCGCTAGTGACGCTGTTGCTATTTAGATTTGTATTTTTCGTATTCGTCGTATTTCCTGATGGAGTGTTAGTTTTCTGGTCCGTCTGATTTTTTTGTATTGGATTATTGCTCGTCTTGGGCGTTTCCGTTTTCGCTCCACAACCAGCCAAAAATACTAAGCCAAAAACCAGCACAGAAAGTGACATTACTTTTTTTATTTCTTTTCGCATGGCAATTTAAGTTAAATTAATAATTAGAATGATTATTTTAGAGAAATCGACCATTCCCCTTTCATTTTCTTTTTTACTCGATACAACAATCAATTGCCTTTCTCACTAACTCTCGAAGCTTACCAGTAAAACCACTTGGACTTCTATCATTTTTATTTAAAGCATTTTCTGGAATCTTCTCAATTCCCAAGCTTTGCCCCCTATCAATCCCACCCACCTCTTTAACGTCATCTGTTCCAATTAATTTCATATTAAGCGCCCAAAACATGCCATAAAGATCGTACGACTTATGAAAAAGTTCTTGTGCCTCCTCCTTATTCCCCATTCCTTGTTGTTTGGTACCCACTTCCATAAGCCGCATAGAAGCTGCCAGCAAGTGCTTTGAGATACACCAAACCTCACCTTCATATTCTTTGATAATTTTTCGCAAAAGTTCACCACGCATCTTTCTCACTTCCTGCAATAAATCAAAATATTCATTCTTCCCAGTCTTCTCGGCTGTGAAGAAAAAATGCTCTTCAATGCTTATAAGATTCATAATGGCAATCGACAAATCTTGGTCCGAGGAAAGATCCAATTTATCTTGCTTTTTCATCTGATCAATCTTCTCCACAAACTCATTAAGACTCCTGATTTTGTTTTCTTCCATAGAATTATTTCGTTAAAAAATAAAAAACCACACTCAAAATTAATAACAATCCCACCGGCACAACCACTTTTTGAAAAGGAAAATAGACCTTATTATCATTTTTTTTCTTGAGCTGAAAGTGCCACATTCCGCCAAAAAAGAAAACAGCGCTACCAAAAATTATGCCAAGAAGCAATTTGTCCACGCCCCAAAAGCTATGGTAAGCCTGGCCCATAAGGCCGGCGAAATAGAGTGGAATAATTGTAAGCAGATAATAGCCCGCATACACTGCCAGCACTTCTCCCTTGAAAACTATTTTTTTCTTTTTAAGCCACTCCAAGGTCCAAGCAGAAATCGCCACAAGTAGCGCTCCAACCCAGAGACCAGTTACGGTGTCATCAATCCCCAGATATTGCGAAAGCTCAAGTCCCGCTCCCACCGCTACTACGCAAACCGGGCAAAATGCGCCAGTCGGCAAAGCACCAAAAAGCAGACCAAAAAAAGAAACTATATAAATAAACTTCTTAAGATATTTATTATGCGCCATTTTTATCTTTGAAAAAATTAATAATTTCGTCCTGACCCAAGTAGCATTTTTCTGCAGTCCATAGAAATGGCACAGCCCCAACAGAAGCTTTGTCTATTTTGCAATTCTGCTGTCTCTTTATCATCATATCAGCGTTAGCCTTATTATGATTCACTTCTCGCTCAGAAAAATTCACTTTCGCTTTGACATTATTATCCGCAATATATTTTTCTACCACTTTGCAGTGCGGACATTCTTCACCATAAAACAAGATGATTGCAGAATCATCAGGCATAGCTGGCTGCTGACTTCCACAACCGCTAAAAACAAAAACGCCTAAAAACAAAAAAACACCAAAAATAATTTTTCTCATAAAAGTTACCCTAGGCCAATTAACTCCTAACTTCATAAATTATACCAGCAGCCAGATTATCCTGCAAACTTTCAATTAAACACAAAAAAATAGCCCCGACTGCTCGGGACTACTTTTTTTATCCACTAAGGGAAAAGAAATACTAGTATCTCTTTGCTCCGCGGAAACCACCGTCATTGCCACCTGGTTTTCGGAAACCACCAGTTCTTGGTCTTTCCTCCATTGGGCGAGCTTCGTTAACAGTCAAAGTTCTTCCTTCGAACTCTTTTCCGTCAAACATTTCGACAGCTTTACCAGCTTCTTCATCAGAAGACATTTCAACAAAACCGAAACCTTTTGAACGACCAGACATTTTATCAGTGATGATAATTGCTGATGTAACGGCTCCAGCTTGAGAGAAATAATCCTTCAAGCCTTCTTGTGTTGTACTGTAGGAAAGTCCTCCTACGTATAATTTTTGTGCCATGTTTTTTGCCTTATACTTAATTATCTTGCAAGCCGACCTTCTCACTTGAGCTTACTTCTCTTTGAAACTGACGTTTCAAGATCTTTTTCCTTAGATTCACATATAAGGCAAAACCTGCTGAGAAAACTTACAATAGAACTAGTATACACCAGAATGAGAAAAAAATCAAGGGGTTGGAGCATCCTTTCCCGCCAAAGACGTAGCGTCAATTTTTTGCCAGATTAGAGCCTTAATAGCTAGATCACACCCCAATCTTTGAAAATATAAGAAAAACATCAATATACTAGGAAAAGACACTACGAGTATCTAAAGCGAAATAACGGCTCCATATATTCGTCACATTTTGCGCCATTTTTCGAAAAAAAGTCCTTGATTTCTTTTTTATTTTTTTCCAAAACAATCAACTTTTCAAATTCTGGCAGTTCTTTTTTGGCTCTAAGCTTTTTTTCAAAATTATCATATTTTTTCAAAAACTGTTCGCTATCTTCAGCCAATACCAATTCATAGATAAGTGATAATTTATTTGTCGGCCCACCTTCTTTTAAATATTTTTTTTCAAAACTGCGAACTCGCCTCGCATCATTCAAATCAATTTCTAATTCTTCTAATAATTCCTTTTTGATACAGTGATCTGAGTCAAAAAAATTTCCTTGTAAATCATCACCATCAAATCCCCCACCACAAAGCTGAAAGATTCCACCTCTTGAAGTCCATTTTGCCATTTCTCCAAAAATAGTTTTGCCGTCTAATGTCTCCACTAGACATGCCGGATGAATAATTCTTATTCCAAATCCATCCAAATGAGCATCAACATTTTGACAATACAGATAGTGCGCAAAGTCCGTTTTTTCTACCAGCACATGAACTACATCATTTTTTGCAGCAACAACAGTAACCGTGAACACATCCCCTCTAAAATAATTCTTTTTTCCGCTTGCTAGCAACATATCCCAATAATCATCAATTTTTCGCTGAACACTATCTGCAAGCTCAACTTTCTTACCACTAAACTCAATGATCACGTTTGTACCACTTAATTCTGCTACTTTTGCTTGTTCCATAAATGTTTGATTAATTATCTCTAAGCCAGCTATCAAAAACATCTAAAAAACCTTTGAAATTTTCCTGCTCTATCGCCCATAGCTTTTTCTCATCAAATTCCAGATAGGATTTCCCGCCCTTAACTGGAGACATGATTGCTGACATCGGATAACCAGTCGTTTTTCTTTTGGAAAACTTCTCCACCGCATAGGAAGATTGATTGACAAGGCAAGAGCCCTTGGATAAATTTTCGGGATTAAAAAAAGCAGCAGCAAAATTCCAGATAAATTTTTTGTTCTTTTGGGGATACTGCACATATAATTTTTTCCAAACATCAACCACCTCCCGATCAGTCAATTCTTTTTTGTTTCCACCAAATCTACGTACATACACCCCTGGTTGTTCATTTTCTGGCAAAAAATTAGTCGTCACAGCTTCATCAATTGCCAGTGTTATTCTCCCCGACATCTTTCCGTAAGCAATCGCCTTATGTATTGCATTTTCACTGTTCGTTTCAAAAATCTCATCCACTTTTTCTGCAATTCCCAAATCCAAAAGCGACACCGCGCGAATTCCAACGATACCTTCAATTAGCCGCTTATATAGCCACCGCAAAACAAAATGTCAGATTTGATATTTGAATTTTCGCTTAGCGG
>JBAXPY010000003.1:0-32417 GCA_037132035.1 Candidatus Moraniibacteriota bacterium
CTATCGACACAAAATAACATCTGCGATAAGATTTGATTGAAGAAATAATAAAGTAGCTGACTTTTTTATGTTGGATAAAAAACTGAAAGAAGCGTTGGAACTTTTAGGCGGGCGAGCAGTGATTAAAGACCAGGATGAACACTATATTTTACTCACTTTGCGAGAATTTAGAAAAATTAAACAAGAGGGAGTTTTGGGGTTGACAAAGCAAGAATTAGTTGATAAGATAAACAACGATATTGCAAGTTGGAAATTTTCTCAGGAAGAAGACAAATCAGCTGAAATTGAACTGGAAACCCTGGGTGAGATAAAGAATGATGAGGTGCGCTATGAGAGTGTTTTGCAGTCATAGGAGTTATCCACAGCTTGAGAACATTTTTTATTTGTCAAAAGTATTTTTTTAGGGTAGAGTAGACGTTGTGTTAAAATCTAATTAAATTTAATAATAACAAAAAATCGCAAGCTGTTGCGGGATTGATTTTTTTCTAAAAAGAAGTCACCACAATAATTATGCGTAAGTTACCAAACATATGGCAGCAGAAAAATTTGCAAGAACCAAGCCTCATGTTAATGTTGGAACTATCGGTCACGTTGACCATGGAAAAACGACATTGACTGCGGCAATCCTTCACGTTCTCAGTTTCTTGGGACATGCCAAGGAAAAGAGTATTGATGAAATTGACAAGGCTCCAGAAGAGAGAGAGCGTGGAATTACAATCGCTACTGCACATTGCGAATATGAATCTGACAAGAGACATTATGCTCACGTAGATTGCCCAGGACATGCTGATTACATTAAAAACATGATTACAGGTGCTGCTCAGATGGACGGAGCTATTTTGGTTGTAGCTGCGACTGATGGTCCTATGCCACAAACTCGAGAGCACATTCTTTTGGCTAAACAAGTGGGTGTTCCAGAGATTGTGGTTTTCCTTAATAAGGTTGATATGGTGGATGATGCGGAGTTGATTGATCTAGTTGAGGCAGAGGTGCGAGAGCTTTTGACGAAATATGAATTTGACGGAGACAATGCAATTGTTATTCGTGGTTCAGCGCTTAAGGCTCTAGAGTCTAAATCAGTTGAAGAAGAGGCTGCAAAGCCTGTTATTGACTTGATTGCGGCACTTGACTCAAAAATTCCAGATCCAGTTCGTGAAATGGATAAGCCATTTCTTTTGCCGATTGAAGACATCTTTACAATCGAAGGCCGTGGAACTGTTGTTACTGGAAGAATTGAAAGAGGCGTGATTAATATTAATGAAGAAGTGGAAATTATTGGACTTCGCCCAACTCAAAAAACAGTTGTAACTGGAATCGAAATGTTTAATAAAACTCTTGACAGAGGGGAATGTGGTGACAATGCTGGAATTTTGATTCGTGGAATCAAAAAGGAAGATGTTGAAAGAGGTCAGGTTTTAGCTAAGCCAGGATCAATCACTCCTCACACAGAATTTGAATGCGAAGTGTATATCCTTACCAAAGAAGAAGGTGGACGACATACTCCTTTCTTTAAAGGTTATAAGCCACAATTTTATGTTAGAACTACTGATGTGACTGGGGAAGTTATGCTTCCAGAGGGAACGGAAATGGTGATGCCTGGAGACACTGTAAGCTTTAAAGTTGTCTTAGGAGCTCCTGTTGCTATGGAGGAAGGAATGCGTTTTGCAATCCGAGAGGGTGGGCGCACAGTTGGCGCAGGTGTTGCTACTAAGATTGTAAAATAGTCAAAAAACGAGTTTTTTCTTTGTCTGGCTCTGCTTCAAATAGGATAAAAAGCATAAAATTTGACTGTTAAAATATTCCATGCTAAGATATTCTATTGTAGGGGCAAGGGCCGGATTATAGAGGAAATTGTTAGTTTTATAATAAAAAAGTTTAACTCCAGAGCAAGTTTTAAGTTAATTGTTTCTAGAAGCTAGAAAGGGTTAACCAGCGAGCTCGTCCCGCCATAGACCCGAATGTTCGGGACGAAGGAGGATTAAAAATTCGAACAAATTGATGTCAAAGAATGAAGAAGAGGTAAAAACAAGAATCAGAATTAAGATCAAGGCTTATGATCATAAAATTATTGATCAATCAGCCCGTCAAATTGTGGAAACAGCCGAGAGATCTGGCGCAAGCGTCGTAGGACCAGTTCCATTGCCGACAGAAATTCGCAAATTTACGGTCAACAAATCGACTTTTGTGCACAAAGATGCCCGTGATCAATATGAAATGAGAATCCATAAGCGGCTTATTGATATTATGAGCCCAACACCAAAGACGATTGATAGTTTGACAAATTTGGATTTGCCAGCAGGAGTGGATATAGAAATTAAAATGTAATTAGAGATATCTAGTTAAAGTCCAGACGACTTGCATGAGTCGATAGGATACTAATCTAGCCAAGAAAGAAATTTCTTGAACCTTGAGAGGGGTTTTCGGCTGGTATTGAGCCGTTTTTTATTTTATTTAAAGAAAAGCAATGAAATTCATTTTAGGAAAAAAAATTGGAATGACAACGATTTATGATGAAAAAGGCGCATTGAACGTGACTCTTTTGGAGTGTGGTTCAAAAGTTTCTTTGATCAAGGAGAAGGTGAAGGATGGCTATAGTGCTGTCCAGATGTTGATTGCTAAGACGAAAAATAAATCAAAGAAGAAAGAATTCCGCGTTGAGGGAAGTGAGCTTAAAAAAGATGATGTTGTAGATGTTTCCATCTTTGAAATTAACGAGAAGGTAATTGTTAGCGGAACAAGTAAGGCGAAAGGATTCCAGGGTGTAGTCAAAAGATATGGCTTTAAGGGCGGATGTGCTTCCCATGGACATAAGCATGACTTGCGCGCTCCTGGATCAATCGGTTCTGGTTTTCCAGAGCATGTGGTGAAGGGAAAGAGAATGGCAGGGAGAATGGGTGGAGAGCGAATAACAACAAAAAACTTGAAGGTAGTTTTCATTGATGTAGAAAAGAACATATTGGGCATTAAAGGAGCAGTTCCGGGTATTCCAGGAGGAATAGTGGAAATTAAAGCAATCTAATCTTAAAAGTATGGCAACACTAAAGGTTTATAATCTCGAAGGGAAAGAAATTGAGGAAATGCAAATTTCTGATTCTGTTTTTGGTTTGCCAAAAAATGACGATTTAGTTCATCAAATCGTTGTAGCAATGGATGCTAATAAGAGACAGGTGTTGGCAGATACGAAAACTCGAGGAGAAAGAGCTGGTAGTGGAATCAAGCCTTGGAAGCAGAAAGGAACTGGTCGCGCTCGTGTTGGTTCAAGAAGAACTCCGCTTTGGAAAAAAGGAGGCGTTGTTTTCGGACCAAGCAATGACAGGAACTACAAACAAAAGATCAACAAAAAGATGAATCAAAAGGCGATTGCAACCGTGCTTAGTGGAAAACTTAAGGATCAGGAGATTTTTGTGATTGATAAGTTGAGTTTTTCAGACAAGAAGACCAAGCAAGTTGCTGGGATGCTTTTGAATTTCAAAATTAAAGGCAAAACTTTGATGGCTTTTTGTGACTCTGAGAAAGAATTTCGTATTGTAAGCAGAAATCTTGCTAAGGTAGAAAATATTTTGACACCACAGCTCAATGTTCTTGATATGCTGCGAAATAGGAATTTATTTATGAGCAAGGAGTCTGTAATGTATCTCGAGGAAAAGTATAAACAAGCTGAATTAAAATAATGGAAAATAACGTAAACCCCAATCAAGAAAATATTCTCTCAAAAGTTCTCATTGAGCCGATTGTAACTGAGGCGGCCACTGTGCTTATTGAGAATAATAAATATATTTTCAAAATATCTTCTCGTGCGACTAAATTGCAAGTTAAGATGGCAATTGAAAAAATTTATAATGTTAAGGTTGAAAAGGTTAACACTGTCAGTGTACCAAGAAAATTTCGCAGTCGAGGAAGAATTCCTGGTTGGAAGCCAGGTTACAGGAAAGCTATCGTAACACTAAAGGCGGGTAATAAGATTGATGTTTTTGAAGGAAAATAATTTAGTCTAAAGAGTGCAAATATGGCAATTAAGATTTACAAAAAAAATACCGCTGGACGTCGAAATATGTCGATTGTTAAGGTTGATTATATTTCAAAGAAAAAGCCAGAAAAAGCCCTTTTAGCAAAACAAGGCAAATTAGCTGGGCGTTCGCATGGAAAAATTTCAGTTCGTCATCAGGGGGGTGGAAATAAGCAGCGATATCGTATCGTAGACTTTCTACAAGACAAGCTTGGTATATCTGGACGAGTAGCTGCGATTGAAAAAGACCCGAATAGAAAAGCCTTTATTGCTCTTGTGAATTATGCTGATGGGGAAAAACGTTATATTTTGGCGACAGAAGGAATGCGAGAAGGTCAAGAAGTGATGTCTGCGGAAAATGCTCCAGTAAAGCAGGGGAATCGTGCTAAGGTAAAAAATATTCCAGTTGGAACAACTATCTGTAATTTGGAATTATTTCCAGGGCACGGTGGACAAATCGTTCGAAGTGCTGGAAGCTCAGCTAGCCTTACTGCTGTGGATGATAAAACAGCTCAGATCAAGTTGCCTTCTGGAGAAATTCGACTCGTTAGCAATGAATGCTATGCAACAATTGGACAAGCTAGTAATTTCGAGAGTAATTCTATAAATCTTGGAAAAGCTGGTAAGAGTCGTTGGCTCAATAAACGCCCCGCTGTTCGCGGATCGGCAATGAATCCAGTTGATCATCCACACGGAGGAGGCGAAGGACGTCAAGGAATCGGACTTAAACATCCCAAGACTCCTTGGGGAAAGCCAGCCCTTGGAAAGAAGACAAGAAAGAGGAAAAAATATAGCAATAAGTATATAATCAAAAGAAGAGTTAAGCGGAAATAATATATGACACGAAGTCTGAAAAAAGGTCCTTATGTGGACGAAAGATTAATCAAAAAGGTGCTTGATAAGAAGCCAGGCGACAGAAGCGTGATAAAGACATGGATTCGCGCAGCAGTTATCTCTCCGGAAATGGTTGGTTTTACTTTTGGTGTCTACAATGGAAAAATATTTATTTCCGTAACCCCGACAGAAGAGATGGTAGGGCACCGGCTCGGAGAATTTTCCCCAACACGTAAATTTACTCGGCACGGAGGCAAGATGCAAAAGGAAATGGAAACAGCTGCGAAACAAAAAGAAGCTGATGCGTCTAAGGCTGCCAAGGCGTCAGATACTACTAAGAAGAAATAATAGAGAAATCACATGAAAGTTACAGCAGAATTAAACAATTTAAGAATCTCTCCGCGCAAAGTGAAATTGGTCGCTGATTTGATTAAGGGAATGGACGCCATCGAGGCGGTTGCTCAGCTTGATGTAGCGATTAAAAAAACTAGCGGATACATGCAAAAACTCTTATTGAGTGCCATTGCTAATGCTGAAAACAATTTTGGCCTTTCAAAAAGCAATCTTTATGTATTAGACGCGGTCGTCGGTGCTGGACCAACGCTTAAGCGGTGGATGCCAAAAGCATATGGTCGTGCCGGACAAATTCTGAAAAGAACTTCAAAAGTAAGAATAGTTTTGGAAGAAAGAATTGAAGGTAAGGACAGAAAAAGCAAAGAACAGATGGAAAAAGAAAAAGCTGAAAAAGTTAAAAAAGCAACTCAGGAGCTGAAAAAAGAAGAGGAAAGAAAAAAAGAAGAGAAGAAAGATGCGGTCAAGGAGGCTAAGACAGAAAAGATAGCTGAAGTCAAAACAAAGAGTGCGGACAAGACGAAGAAAACTGCCGAAGAACCGAAGAGTTGGAAAAATAAGATATTTAGACGGAAGTCAATGTAAATTTATTTAAACGCAAATACCTATGGGACATAAAGTAAATCCAGTTGGACTGCGCTTGGGAATCACTCAAGATTGGAAATCCAAATGGTTCAGCAAAAAAGATTATAATAAAAACCTCAAGCAAGATATTGAGATCCGTTTGGAAGTGATGAAAAAATGGAAAGCAGCTTTTATTGGTGAAGTTGAAATTGAAAGATCTCAAGCGGCTGTGAAGATTATTATAAAGACTGCTCGTCCAGGAGTTTTAATTGGACGCGGTGGAAGCGGAGTTGAAGATATTAAGCACTATATCCAAAACACTTTTTTTAAAAGTAACAGAAGAGCTGATCTGAGAATTGAAATACAAGAAATCAAGAACTTTGAAGAAAGTGCCATGATTGTAGCTCAGAATGTTGCGGAGCAACTAGAGAAAAGAATCCCATTTAGGAGAGCGATGAAAATGATGCTGGAGCAAGCCATGAAAAATACCATGATCAAAGGAGTTAAGATTGAGATGTCAGGAAGATTGGGTGGAGCTGAGATGTCACGAAGAGAGTGGCTTTCGAAGGGAACATTGCCACTTCACACATTGCGAGCGAATATTGATTTTGCTAGAGCGACAGCGTTTACAACATATGGAGCAATCGGAGTGAAAGCGTGGCTCTATAAAGGTGAAGTGTTTGATACTAAAAAAACGAATTAAAGTAAAAAGCGTATGTTGATGCCAAAGAAAGTAAAACATAGAAAAGTGCAGAGAGGCGGAGCAATCCGTGGCAATGCAATGCGAGGGAACTCAATCAGTTTTGGTAGTTTTGGCTTGAAAGCAGTTAGCGCCAGTCTCGTATCCTCGAGGCAGATTGAAGCTGCTCGTCGAGCGATGACAAGATATGTGCAAAGAGGAGGAAAGATTTGGATTCGGATTTTTCCCGATAAGCCAATGACAAAAATAGGTGATGAAACTCCAATGGGTAAGGGAAAGGGAGGTGTGGATGATTTTGTTGCTGTGGTGAAGCCTGGGACTGTTATGTTTGAGATGGATGGTGTGAAAATAGAGATTGCAAAGGAAGCTATGCGACTAGCATCTCATAAGTTAAATTTGAAAACTAAATTTGTTACTAAAGAGGAATAAGAATATTGTTATGAAAATCAAGGAATTGAGAGAAAAAAATATTGCCGAACTAAAAAAGCTTCTTGCTGAAAAAGAAGAAGGTATTCGCAAATTCAGATTTGAGTTGGCAACAAAGCAAGTAAAGGGGACGAGACAGATAAGGACTGCCAAGCGTGATGTTGCTAGGATTATAACATTAATTGGTCAGGAAGATAAGTTAGCTTAAAGATAATTTTATGGATAGTCAAAAAGTTGAAAAAACCAAGATCATTACACGCAAAAAGGGTGTTGTTGTTTCTGATAAGATGCAAAAGACAATAGTTGTAGCCGTTGATACTCTTAAAACGCACCCTAAATACAAGAAGAAATACCGTTCAACCAAGAAATATAAGGCTCATGATGAGGAAAATAAGTTTAAGATTGGGGATACTGTGGAAATTGTCCCATGTAAGCCAATTAGCAAGGATAAAAATTATCGAGTAGTTTAAATATATGATACAAGCAGAATCAAAATTGAATGTAGCTGATAATAGTGGCGCTAAGGTTATTAAGTGCTTCAAGGTTCTTGGTGGAAGTAAGAGAAGATTTGCTCAAATTGGGGACATTATCGTTGCAAGCGTTAAATCAGCTGAGCCTCGAGGAATGGTGAAAAAAGGTGATAAGGTAAGAGCTGTGATTGTTCGCCAAAGAAAAGAATTTCGTCGAAAGGATGGTTCATATATTCGTTTTGATGAAAATGCTGCTGTGATTGTGGAAGCCAAGGAGCCAAAGGGGACTCGAATTTTTGGGCCAATTGCCAGAGAGATTAGAGATAGAGGATATGCTAAGATTGCTTCTCTTGCTCCAGAGGTATTATAAATAAGAAAACGATTTAAGATGCAGTTATAATCATATGAAAATTAAGAAAAACGATTTAGTTAAGATGCTTGCAGGCAAAGACAGTGGCAAAACTGGGAAGGTTCTGCGTGTCTATCCTACAGAGAAAAAAGTAGTTGTGGATGGTCTGAACATGCTTAAAAAACACAATAAGCCAAGAAAAGAAGGAGAAAAAGGTCAAAGAGTGGAGATACCAAGAAAGATTGATATCTCAAATGCTATGGTCGTTTGCCCTAAATGTGGAAAACCAGCCAGAATTGCTTATAAGATAGAGGGCGAGAAGAAAATCCGGGTATGTAAGAAATGTCAAGCAGAAATTTAACCCGCCTTCGCTAAAGCTACGGCGTGGCGAAGTAATTTAGAGATTAATTTAAAAGACAAGTATGTCAACAATTTACGAAAAATATAAGACCGAAGTGGCCACTGAAATGAAAAAAAGCCTTAACCTGAGCAATGTTTTACAAGTGCCAAAAATTGAAAAGGTGGTTGTTAACGTGGGAATCGGAAAATTTATCAAAGACTCTGCATTGGTTACGGATATTTTTAATTCTTTGAAGGCAATTACTGGACAAAAGCCAGTAATGACAAAGGCCAAACAATCAATCGCTGGTTTCAAGACGAGAGAAGGGTTGGAAATTGGAATTAAGGTGACTTTGCGTGGAAAGAGAAAATGGGATTTTTTGGAAAAATTGGTTGGTGCTTCTATTCCACGTATTAGAGACTTTCATGGAATCAAGCTGGGATCAGTGGATAAGGGCGGAAATCTTAATCTTGGAATCAAAGAACACCTCATATTCCCAGAGATTCTCCCAGAACAGGTCAAGACAACTTTCGGAATGCAGGTGAATGTGGTGACGAACGCGAAGACTCAAGAAAAAGGAATGATGCTTTTCAAATTACTCGGATTTCCTCTTGAGAAGCGCGATAAATAGAGAGTTTTTATAATAAGTATTAAATAGAGCAAAATGGCCAAATTATCAGTTGAAGTTAGAGCAAAAAAGAAACCAAAGTTTTCCACGAGAATTGTGAGGCGTTGTTGGAAATGCGGAAGGAAACATGGTTATATGCGTAAGTTTGATCTCTGTCGGATCTGCTTTCGAGAGCTTGCTAGTACTGGGCAATTGCCTGGCGTAAAGCGATCAAGCTGGTAGAGATTTTTCATTAAAATAAATAAAGAGTAATTATATAGTTTGATTTGGTATTAAATTTTGAATTTTAAAGAGTATGTTAGACCCAATCTCGGAAATGTTAACCAAAATTAGGAATGCTCAGATGGCGCAGCACAAAACCGTCACTGTTAGTGCTTCTAAGTTAAAAATGGCTTTAGCTAAGATTTTGGAAAAAGAAGGTTTTGTTGACGCCGTTACGAAAGAAAAGCAGGGTGATTTTGATGTGATAAAAATAACTTTGAAATATTATATCATTTCTAATACAAATAAAACACCAGCAATTAAGGGAATCAGAAGAATCAGTAAAGAAGGGCAAAGAATTTATGTCAAAAGTAAGGATATTAGAAGCGTTAAAAATAATTATGGCGTTGCGCTTATTTCAACTTCCAAGGGTGTGATGACTGATCATGATGCGAAAAAGACGGGACTCGGAGGGGAGTATATTTGTGAGGTGTGGTAATTATGGGAATAATGATTCGTATGTTCCCGCCAAGGCGGGATTCGCGAAGCGAACAATTTTATGAGTAAAATCGGAAAAAAAATAATAACTATTCCTGCTGGAGTGACCGTGGTACTCGAGGGGGATGTATTAAGAGCGAAGGGCCCCAAAGGGGAGCTCACTTTGAATGTTCATCCAGAGGCCTTAGTCGAAATATCTGAAGGAACGATTATTATCAAAAAAGCCAAGGAGGATGGTAGTTCCAATGCAATTTGGGGTCTGACTCGTTCACTTGTTAATAATATTATTATTGGAGTGAGCGCTGGTTATGAGAAAAAGTTGGAGCTTCAAGGTGTTGGTTTTCGCATGGCAATTCAAGGCAAGAAAATTGTGATGGCACTTGGATTCTCTCATCCAGTTGAAGTGGAGATTCCTGATGGAATTGTGGCAAAATTGGAAGATAATAATGGGCTGCTTATTAGTGGAATTGACAAACAAGCGGTTGGGCAATTTGCAGCAAATATAAAGGATTTGAAAAAAGTTGAGCCATATAAGGGCAAGGGCTTTCGCTATGCGGGAGAAAAAGTTAGACGAAAAGCCGGAAAGAAAGCTGGAGCCAAATAAGTAATATATTTTTACGAAGATGAATAAAATTAGCCAAAACAATTTAAGATTACACCGAAAAAGACGCGTCCGCGCTAAAATTTCTGGGTCTGCTTCTGTACCACGACTGAATGTTTTTCGTAGCTTACTTTCAATGAAAGCTCAAGTAATTGATGACGTAGCGGGAAAGACGCTTGCGGCAGCTGATACGAAAGCAGCAAGCGCGAAAAATGATGTTGCGGGGGCGAAGGCAGTTGGAATGCTCATTGCCAAGAAATGCTTAGAGCAGAAAATCGCGGAAGTAGTTTTTGATCGAGCAGGATATAGATACCATGGAAAAGTTAAGGCTTTGGCTGAAGGCGCCAGAGAAGGCGGCTTAAAATTTTAAACTCTTTTAGTTATTAAACTATATGGCAAAGAACGATAGAAAATTTAGAGGAAAAAAAGAAAAGCCGGAATTTGAACAAAAACTTCTGGATCTTGCCCGTGTTACTCGCGTGGTGAAGGGAGGAAGACGATTTCGTTTTCGCGCAACTCTTGTAATTGGAAATCGCAAAGGTAAAGTTGGCGTTGGAGTCGGTAAGGGATCGGATGTGACAGATGCAATTGGAAAAGCTTTTGATGATGCTAAGAAAAATATGATTACTGTTGCAATTAAAAATAATACGATTGCACACGAAGTACATCACAAAAAAGGTAGCGCTAAAGTAATTTTGAAACCAGCGAAGGTTGGAAGAAGTATTGTGGCTGGAGGAGCAGTGCGCGCTGTGGTTGATTTCGCTGGAATTCGCGATATTGTTTCCAAGTCTCTTGGAACAGCTAATAAGCTCAATGTGGCACGGGCAACGGTGGAAGCCTTGGGAATGCTGAGTGAGTCAAAGACGAGGAAGGAGAGAATTGCGAAAGCTTAGGCCTGTCATCCTCGCGAATGCGGGGATCCAGTGGAGAGATTTTATTAAAAAGGTTAATCTAAATAGTAAGCCAATCTAGTTAAAGTTTATTTTTACACTAGATTTCCGCCTACGCGGGAATGACAAGGAATATTATTACAATTTTATGTTAAGACAAGATTTACAAATGAGCCAGCCGAGGAAGAAGAAGAAAACCATCGGACGTGGAGGAAAAAAGGGAACATATTCCGGCAAGGGTAATAAAGGACAAAAAGCGCGTTCTGGCGCACATGTTGATCCTTTGTTTGAAGGTGGACGCTCAACGTTGATCGACCACATGAAGAAAAAACGTGGTTTCACTTCGCGAACGAAAAAACGTAGCATCGTGCAAATCGCGGATATTGAGAAAAACTTTGAAAATGGTGCTATAATCAGCGCAGAGTCTTTGGTGAACATGAAATTGGTTGCGAGGAAGAATATTCCTCTTGGAATCAAAGTTCTCGGAAATGCAAAACTTACGAAAAAGTTTGTCTTTGAAAAAGAAATTTTTATTAGTGAAACGGTAAAAAAAGCGATTGTGGCTGCGGGTGGTGAGGTGAAGGTTGAGGAAGCGGAGAAATAAAAAATAAAGCAGTGACTAAGGTATGCTAGCTAAAATCACTCAAATCTTTCGTATTAAAGAGCTTAGGAATAAAATATTTTTTATTCTGGCTCTTTTGGTTGTATTTCGTTTGGCAGCCAACATTCCTATCCCTGGCGTTGATCAGGACCGGCTCAAGGCATTTTTTGAGAGCAATGAGCTTTTTGGTTTACTTAATCTTTTTTCTGGGCAAGGATTGTCGAGTATTTCCCTGGTAATGCTTGGCGTGGGACCCTATATTACCGCCTCGATTATCATGCAGCTGCTTACGATGATTGTTCCAACATTGGAAAAAATATATAAGGAAGAGGGAGAGGCTGGGCGACAGAAATTTAATCAATGGACACGCTGGGCAACGGTGCCTCTCGCTGCGATGCAGACTTTTGGCATGATTGCACTTTTTCGTTCGCAAGGAATTATTGCCGCGACTGGAGCGACAAGCGTGATTTCGATGATGGTAATTGCCACTGCCGGAACGATATTCCTTATGTGGCTAGGTGAGCTGATCACGGAAAAAGGGGTTGGTAACGGAGTTTCGCTCATCATTTTTGCTGGAATCGTTTCTGCCATTCCCTCGACAATAGCCAAGACTTATGCGACAGCGGATTCGTCACAAATTTTTACTTATTTGATCTTGGGTGCTATTTTGATCTTGGCAATTTCTGCTGTGGTCTTTATGACAGAGGGGCAGCGCAATATGCCTGTTTCTTACGCAAAAAGAATTAAGGGTAATAAAATGTACGGCGGAACTTCAACGCATTTACCACTGCGCATCAATCAGGCTGGCGTGATTCCGATTATTTTCGCACTTTCCATTATGCTTTTTCCAGGAATGATCGCTAATTTTCTTACGAAAAGTTCCAACACTACTCTTGCCAGTTTAGCTGTGAAGGTGAGTGCGCTTTTTTCTCCAAGCAATTGGTTCTATTGGTTGTTTTATTTTATTCTTGTTGTCGCCTTTACTTATTTTTATACCGCAGTTGTTTTTGATCCAAATAAAATTGCTGAAAGTTTGCAAAAGCAAGGTGGTTACATTCTCGGAATTCGTCCAGGAAAAAATACCGCTGATTATCTCTATCGTATTATGAATCGGATTACTCTTTCTGGCGCAGTTTTTTTAGGTCTTATCGCAATATTGCCTTTTTTTGTGGAAAGCTTTACTAATATCGGGTCTATCTCTATTGGTGGAACTGGACTCTTAATCGTTGTTTCGGTTGTGATTGAAACAATTAAACAGGTACAAGGACAACTTGCGATGCGGGATTATGAAGGATTCTAAGTGTCTCGCTTCGCTCGAATTTTCAAGTCTAAATTTTCAATTTCAAATCAATTTTAAATTTCTAATTTTAAATTTCAAATTTGGGAAAAGCCGCTTTTTAAAATAGAGGGTGATGAAATAAGTAAGACTTGTAAAATATGAACATCGTAATACTCGGTCCACAAGGGTCAGGCAAAGGCACACAGGCAAAACTTTTGGCAGAAAAATTTGGCTTGGATCATTTTGATACTGGCCGCGCTTTGCGTCAAGTTGCTAAGTTGGATACTCCTTTGGGGTGCGAGATTTATGAGATTCAGAATGTGACAAAAACGCTTGTGCCAAGTCGAATATTGAGAGAAATTATGCATATTCGCCTTGACGATCTCGGACGGGAGCAGGGAGTCGTTTTTGATGGAGTTCCGAGAAATATTGATCAAGCAGGATATTTTGAACAAGCGCTGGGGGAATTTGGCCGGAAGATTGATCGAGTTATCTTTGTGGATATTTCCAAGGAGGAGTCGCTAAAAAGAATTGGAAAACGGTTTTCTTGCGAAAAATGCAAAGAAGCGGTAGTCTTGAAAGAGGATGATCAAAATCTTATTTGTTTAAAATGCTCTGGGAAGTTGATTCAAAGAGTGGATGATACGAAGGAAGGCATTGAAAAAAGATTGAGCATTTTCATGGAAGAAACAATTCCAGTGATTGAATATTTTAGAAATAAGAAGTTGGTTTCCAGAATAGACGGAGCGCAAAGTGTGGAGAAAGTCTTTGAGGACATTCAAGCGGGGCTGGAGAATATCGCCTAATCGTGCATTACTACGAAATACGAATTAGTACGAATGTACGAATAAATACAAGGGCCATAATAAAAAGCAAGTTTAATTTAATTCACATTAGTACATTCGTATAAATTTGTAATTCGTAGGGTATGATTATCATCAAATCAAAAAAAGAAATAGAAGTGATGCGCGAAGGCGGAAAACTGTTAGCTCAGATTATGGAGCAACTAGGTGGTATAATTATCCCCGGGCAAAATACTTTCGAGATTAACAAGCTAGCAAGAAAGCTTGTTTTTGATAATGGAGGATTTCCAATTTTTGAAGGCTATGGAGCACAGGGTAACGCTTTCCCAACAGCTATTTGCACCTCTATAAATAACGAAATCGTGCATGGTATTCCTAAAAAAAGTAGGATTGTTCATGATGGTGATTTGGTAAAAATAGATATTGGGATGACATATAAAGGCATGATTACTGATATGGCTCGTACATATTCCGTCGGGAAAATTTCGATTGAAGCACAGAGAATTTTAGATATAACTCGAGAATGCCTCGAGGAGGGGTTGAGGACAATCAAAGCTGGATCAAAACTGAGTGATTACGGAAAGGCGGTTGAGGCGCATGCTAAATTACATGGTTTTTCCGTGGTGCGCGAATTAGTCGGGCATGGAGTGGGCAGGGAATTACATGAAGATCCGCAAATTCCGAACTATTCATCCGCGATGCGAGAAATAATTCTGCAGGAAGGAATGACGCTAGCGCTTGAGCCGATGATTAATGCGGGCACTCATTATATAAAGGTATCGGGGGATGGTTGGACATATGCTACGAAAGACGGAAAACTTAGTGCACATTTCGAAGATACTATCGTGGTCACAAAAAATGGCGTGGAGATTTTAACTAGAGTTTAACACAGTGTCATCCCCGAGAAGTCGGGGATCCAGGCACCTCAGGCTATAAAAAAAAGAAAAACAGGATTTGTTAGTTAAAAAATAGAAGTTAGAAGATTTATAATTTGATTTTCCAGAGTTTAAAACTAGTGGAACCTGGATTCCCGCCTTCGCGGGAATGACAATTATTTATATTTATGCCAAAAGAGTTAACCAAAACAAAATATTACCTAGGTGTTGATTATGGTGAGTCAAAAATTGGCTTGGCGATTGCTGATAGCGAAACGCAGATTGCTTTTGCTTATGGTGTTGTCGCGAATGACAAAAATTTTTTTAAAAATATTTTGGATATAATTAAGAAAGAAAAAATCGAACAAGTCATTATTGGCATTCCCGCTAGAATCAATCATAAGGAAACAGCCTATGCTGGAGAAAAGTTGGGTCAGTATTTGGGAAAAACAGCAAAAATTAGTGTTGAATACCAGGACGAAATGTATTCAACAAAAATTGCCAGAGAGAATTTGAAAGAAAAAGGTCTTCGGGATATTAATCGCTTTGATGACGCTGAATCAGCGCGGATTATTTTGAATAGCTGGATGGAAAAAAGAAGTCTGTGAGTTTATTCATTCTCCGTGATAGAATATATTCATATGATACTATTTAGCTTAAAACAAAATGGGTAAAAATTTATTTAGAATATTTTTGTTTATTTTTGTGGTTTGTTTTTTTGTGCCTTGCTCGGCTGTGGAAGCCAGCAATTTAACGAAGATATATGCCATTGGGGACAGTCTGACTGCTGGAAATGATTTGGCGCCTTCTTTTATAGGAAAGCTGAATGCTTTATTGGGCTCTTCTTATCTGGTTGTCAATAAAGGCAGGGGTGGAAATACGACAGTAGAAATGCTTGGTAGATTCGAGTCTGATATTTTAACCGCCAAACCTGACTATGTTATAATTTGGGGCGGTATAAATGATGTTGGTCAACACGTTTCCGCTCAATCGGTTGAGGAGCGGCTTCAGATTATGTATACTATGGCTCATGAGGCGGGAATTAAGGTTGTGTCAGTTAACCTGATTCCTTTTAAGGGTGATAGTAGTCATTATTCGTCTGAAAGGCAATTGATTGCAGATTCAGTAAATAGTTGGATTGCGAATTCGGCATTGGATGTTGATTATAGAATTGACATGAAAGTGCTCCTGGAGGACCCACAAAACGTCAACATGTTGTTGCCCAAATACGACGATGGTGGCCATTTGCATTTGAGCATGGTTGGTCAAAATTTTGTTGGGGAAAACCTGTATCAATTGGTTGATTGGAAGGCGGACACTTTTGAATGCGCTAAAAATACTTGTCTTGGCAACTCTTGTTGGGATGGGATTAAATATGTTCCTGGCAGTAGGGTTGAAAATTGTGCCACAGGAGAAGTCAGCGCTAGCGTCTCAGTCGTCAGAGTGCCCAGCTCTGTATATCTAACGTGGTCATCACACGCCGCCTCAAAATTAGAGGCTGCTTGTCTATCGGGACCCGTCATTATTGACCGGGGAGCATGGTTTCTCAGTGATTTGGATTGCAGGGCAAGTGGATTATTTAATGCGTGTACTGACAAGGGGTATTTGTTTAAGTTTGGCGTTAGACAGATTGGCGCAGAGATGTGTAGTTTTTATCCCATTAATAAGGCGGATAATTTATATGGAACTCCTTTTTCCGTTATTATTAAAGCAAAAAGCTCTTCTAGATTGAGTCAATAAAAATTTGGCACAGTGCTCGATTAATTATTGAGCTCAAAGACTCGCATTTTACTTAAACACATTGATTTTATTCACTTTTTAAGCTATACTGGCTTTATATGAGAGATTTTTTGATTGAAAAATTACAAGCTATTTTTTCCCGGATTTATCCGGATGTTTTGCTTTCGAGGACGGATTTTGAGATTAACTATCCGCCAGAAGAATTTGGCGATTATTCGACCAATGTAGCCCTTAAATTGGCCAAAAAAGTGAGTGAGAACCCACTTGAAATTGCCAAGCGGATAAAGGTTGAACTAGAGGAAGATGACGCTCAAAAGGGGATATTTTCCAAAATTGAGGTAGCTGGTGCGGGTTTTCTTAATTTTAGCTTGTCTCCGGAAGCGCGTGGAGGTGAAATTGAAAAAATTATTAGTTCTGGTGCCCATTATGGTGATAATGTTTTAGGGAATAATGCGAAAATTCATTTGGATTTTGTAAGTGCTAATCCGACTGGTCCGATACACCTTGGCAATGGTCGTGGCGGGCCACTTGGCGACGTGCTTGCGAACATTCTTACAAAAAGTGGCTATTCTGTTTGGCGAGAATATTATGTGAACGATTTTGGCAATCAAATTAAAATTTTAGGTCATTCTGTACTCAAGGATGATGAGGCTCAATACCGAGGAGAGTATATTGATATGCTAGCGAAGAAAAATAAAGAACCGGATCCTTTTTTAGTGGGGCAAGAGGCGACAAAGACAATATTGGAAGAAATGATTAAGCCGGCGATGGAAAGTCTGGGTATTAATTTTGATGAGTATTTTCGAGAAAGCTCATTGCATAAAAGTGGTGAGGTGGAAGAAGCTCTTGAAGAGTTAAGAGTAAGAGATTTCCTTTATGAGAAAGAGGGCGCATTATGGTTTCGTGCGGAAAAATTTGGTGATGAAAAGGACCGCGTGATTAGAAAGACTACTGGAGAAATAACATATTTCGGAGGAGACATTGCTTATCATTTAAATAAATTGAAAAAGAGAGGATTTGATTTAGCAGTGGATATCTGGGGTGCAGATCATCATGGTGACGTCAAAAGAGTGGAGGGTGCGATGGAAGCCTTTGGGTATGCAGGGAAAGTAAGAGTACTTCTAACTCAGAATCTGACTGTAATTAAGAATGGCGAAGAATTTAAAATGTCAAAGCGCAAGGGTCAATATATTTGCCTAGAAGACTTACTTGATGAGGTTGGAAGAGACGCTGTGCGGTTTATTTTTTTAGCCTACAGCGCTAATTCTCCAATGATTTTTGATATTGATTTAGCACGCGAAAAATCTAATAAAAACCCGGTGTTCTATGTTCAATATGCCTATGCTCGAATGGCAGGGATTTTACGAAAAACAGAAAAGGAGGCTGTAGCAAAAGCTGATTATTCACAACTTATGGCTTCGGAAGAGATTGAGCTTATTCGCCATTTAATGCGTTTTCCTGATTTAGTTTTAGAGATTTCTGAGAATTTTGAAGTTCATAGGCTTACACATTATGCTATTAAATTGGCTGATAAATTTCATAGCTTCTATCACGCTTGTCGGATTTTAGATGAAGAAAAGAGTTTGGCGGCAGCGAGAAGGGAGTTGGTCCGTGCGACCAAGGTCGTCTTGGGTGAAACTTTGCGGTTGGTTGGGATTAGCGCTCCGGAGAAAATGTGATAACATTAATTAGACGCAAATTTTTATGCAAGTGTTGCAAGATCTTCTAGCCGATTTAGAAAAAATGAAAAATCCTGTCAAGGCAAAAATTTTGGCGGGATTTTTCAAAACGGGGAAGGGGGAATATGGAGAGGGGGATATTTTTTGGGGGATTGTTGTGCTAAAACAGAGAATTATAGCGCAAAAATATTTCCAGCAGATTAGTTTCGCGGATTTAAAATATTTATTAAAGCAAGTGGTCCATGAATTGCGCTTCACGGCCATAGCAATTCTCGTTTTAAAATATCGAAAAGGGGCCTTCGGGGAGAAAGATCGAGTGGCGAAATTTTACTTGCGAAATTTGCAAGGAATAAATAACTGGGATTTGGTGGATTTATCGGCTCCACAGATTTCGGGTGACTATTTTTTTGAAAAAGACAAGACTGTATTATATAAACTAGCCAAATCAAAAAAACTTTGGGAAAGACGAATTGCGATGCTTTCCACATTTGGCTTTATTAAAAAAATGATTTTCATGACGCCCTGAAAATAGCGGAAATATTACTGTCTGATAAGTATGATATTATTCATAAGGCAGTTGGTTGGATGTTCAGAGAAGTCGGGAAAAGAGATAAAGAAGTTGAGATGGACTTTCTTGACAAATACGCCATAAAAATGCCCAGAACCGCATTGCGTTATGCGATTGAGAAATTTTCCAAAAAAGAAAGAGCTGAATTTTTAAAAAAATAATCAAAAATATGACTGAAAAAAAGAAACTGACAAATAAGCAGAGGCTACTAATTACTCTCGGGTTAATTTTCGCTATTGGGTTTTTTTTGCGAACCTATCATTTCAGTGATTGGCTTTTCTTCTGGAGTGATCAGACGCGCGATGCTTCTTTGGCGCAAGAGGTGCTTGAAGGAAAAACGGCGTGGCCACTTTTGGGTCCGGTAATGCATCACGCGGATTTTAAGCTGGGGGGAATGTATAGTTATTGGCAAATAGGAGCGATGAAACTTTTTGGAACCGCGCCTTATGTGGCGGCATATCCGGATTTATTTTTTTCTATATTATCTATCCTGCTTTTTTTTATTTTCTTTAGAATTTACTTTGAGAATAAAATCGCGCTAATCTTAACCGGCCTATACGCGATTTCTTATTATTCCATTTATTATTCTCGTTTTGCTTGGAACACGAATTCGTTGCCATTTTTTGTTTTGCTCTATTTTGTGACACTGCACCGGTTTCTTTGCAAGAAAGAAAAAACTGAATGGTATTTGGCGGTTCTTTTGGGGGTTAGTATTGGAATTGGTATGCAGTTGCACGCCTTGATGTTTGTTCTGGTTTTGGTGATTACTTTTTTTGTTTTTCTTTACGTGATGAAAAAAGATTGGCGAACTTGGAAAAAGTGGGCGGTTGTCTTGGTGGCGATTTTGATTCTAAATGGTGGTCAAATTTGGAGTGAACTGGGAAGTAATTTTTCCAATTCAAAAGCATTCTTCGGTAAACTATCCGATCAGTCGGACACCAAGCTAGTGGATCGCGCCTATGGTATATTAGCTAATATTGATTGTCACATCCAATCAAACGCGCAAATAGTCACATCAATTGGCGATGACGATCGTTGCCATCTGACGTATATGGATTTTGTGAAAAAAATGAAAAAGGATGATTATCTCAAAAAGCTGGCGCACGACATTGAAAGGGAGGACTTGTTAGATTTTTCAAAAATCTTGCTGTTTACGCTTTTTTCCTTGTCGGGGTATGTGTTTTTGTTGCATTTTTTGCGTCAAGAAACTGATCAATCGAGGAAATATTTTTTAATCTTAATTTTTGTTTACAGTGGACTTTATTTTGTGCTGATGATTCCGGTGGGCGGAGTATCGCTCCCGAGGTATTTCTTGCATGTTTTTTTCGTGCCGTTTCTATTTTTGGGATTTTGGCTCTATTATTTGAATAAAAAGTATCCGCAAAAACAATTGAATTTAGTTTTTGTTTTTTGCCTTGTCGCTTCAATGAATCTTTTCACAATTTTTCAGGCAGCGCAAAAACTTTCCGTTGGTGCTGGCAGTCGAGTGAGATATCCGGTTTTGGGAGAAATGGAGCAGATGCTGGATTACATGATTTCCAAAAAGGACTCAACAGAAAACAAGCTTTATGTTTCAGGTAAATCCAGCTACGCCTTTACTTTCTTTACCCCGCTACGGTATCTGAGCAAAAGAAGAGGCTTTGATTTGCAAGAAGTGGAAGATTACAGCGCTATTCCAAATGAAAAATCCGTCTTTTATTTCAGGGATAGCCCAAAAAAGAATGCCACTAACCCGACATCGGCGCGGGATCGCAAGGTTGAGAGTTTTAGGAATTTTGGGGCGATAGCTGTGTATAAGCTAAAACTGGATTAAACATCTGGCTTGCGTGTTTAGTTAAAAAATTTAATTCAAATAGGCAAATCCCAAAAGCAATGAGGTCAGTCTTTAAAGAGCTTCTCTTGGAGCTGGAAAAACTAAAGAATCCCGCAAAGGCAAAAATTTTGGCGGGATTTTTTAAGACGGGTAAAGGCGAATATGGCGAAGGGGATATTTTCTGGGGAATTGTTGTGCCAAAACAAAGAATTGTTGCACGAAAATATTTTCAAGAAGTTAATTTTGTTGATTTGCAATATTTGCTGAGGCAAAAAGTTCATGAGCTGCGTTTCATGGCCATCGCCATTTTGGTTATGAAATATCAAAATGGCGATTTGAAGGAAAGGGGGCGGATCGCTAGCTTTTATCTGCGTAATTTAAAAAGAGTGAATAATTGGGATTTGGTCGATCTTTCTGCCCCACAAATTCTGGGAGATTATTTTTTCGAGAAAGACAAGGCGGCTTTGTATAAATTGATAGGGTCTGAAAATATTTGGGTGCGGCGCGTTGCAATGCTTTCGACTTTCGGTTTTATTAAAAAAGGTGACTTTGCCGATGCCTTAAAGATAGCTAGGTTCTTGCTCTTTGATGAGCATGACTTGATTCATAAGGCGGTGGGATGGATGCTTAGAGAGATTGGCAAGCGAGACAGGAAAGTTGAGGTAGCATTTTTGGACAAATTTGCCCCAAGGATGCCTAGAACCACGCTGCGCTATGCGATAGAAAAGTTTGATCAGAAAGAGCGGGAAAAATATTTAAAGATGTGCTAGAATGGTACTATAAAATATTTTAAAATAAAATTATGGAAACTGGAAATAAATTGGAAGATAATAATATTGTAGTAGTTGAAAAAAAAGATCAAAGGATGAAAATAATTTTGCCAGTTTTGGCTTTTTTATTTTTTGCACTGTTGATTGCTCAAAACTACTTTTATACTAAAAATGATAGGGGAGCAAAGGAGACCACTCAAATGAACGGTTTAAACGCGAAGAATATTTCACTTGCAGAAAAACTGAAAAATGAGTCTAAGATTAAAAAAATGTCCAATTATGGGGAACTTCAGGCATTTGTGGAAAGTAATTCTTCCAATGAGAGTTTTAGCGGAAGAATGATGTATGATAGTTTTGTAGGAAATGTTGCTATGCCGATGGCGGAAAAAAGCGCGCAGTCTTCACCGAGCACGGGCTCTGGGGATTATTCCCAAACGAATATTCAGGTGGCTGGTGTAGATGAGGCTGATTTAGTGAAGACCGATGGAGAATATATTTACAGCGTGGCGGATAAAACTCTTTTTATTACTAAGGCAAATCCAGCCTCTGTGGCAGGCGTGGAGTCAAAAATTGAATTTAAATCTAACCCACAAAGCATTTATCTAAAGGGAAATCGTCTTGTGATTTTTGGCGGAAATCAAGATATTGTGACGATGGATTATTATCGTGGTTTTAAGCGTAAATCTCCTTACTCATTTTTTAAGGTTTTTGATATTACGGATCGCAAAAATCCAAAGCAGATTCGCGATTTAGATTTTGAAGGAAGCTATCTGAATTCGAGGATGATTGGTGGCTTTGTTTATTTCCTTACCTCGACTTATGCGCAGTATTATGATGGAGAAATGCCTGTGCCAAGGATACTTGATAGTGGAAAAGAATTATATACTGGTCAGAATTTGGCTAAATGTCCCAAGTGTCCAGATGTTTATTATTTTGATATGCCATATGAGTCGATAAATATGGTGAATGTGGCTGCTGTGAACATTGATGATGAAAAAAGTGATGTGACAAATCAAGTTTATCTATTGTCTGGTGAACAAAATTTTTATGCGTCGCAGAATAATTTATATATCACATATACGAAACATTTGAGCGAATACGATCTATTTATGGGTATGGCGAAAGATTTGCTTTTAACTCGCCTCAGCGTGAAAGATCAAGAAAGGGTTGAGAAAATTGAAGCTGTGGACGGCTCTATTTTAAGTGAGCGGGAGAAAATGAGCAAAATTAGTGTAGTTGTAGAGCGCTATTTGGCTTCTTTGTCCGATGAGGAAGAAAAGAAGGCGGAAAAAGAACTGTCTGGTGAGATGCAAAAAAAATATACAGACATTTCTAAAGAATTGGAAAAAACGGTTATCCATAAAATAGCTATAGATAAAAATAAAATTGAATATAAAAATTTCGGCGAAGTAACGGGGGCAGTCCTTAATCAGTTTTCGATGGATGAAGACGGTAATGGGAATTTCCGCATAGCGACAACTAAGAGTCAGATCTTTTCTCCGCTTTATTTTTCTAGTAATTTTGGGGGAGAAGAGATGGCGAAAATTGCTAGCTCGACAAATCTTCCTGAAGGTTCTAGTCAAAATCAATCGTATAGTAATCTTTATGTTTTGGATGCTAATTTGCGCGTGATTGGCAGTGTAGAGAATTTGGCAAAAGGAGAGCGTATCTATTCGGCTAGATTTATGCAAAATCGTGCCTATCTTGTGACATATAAGCAAACAGATCCTTTATTTGTGATTGATTTGAAGGATGCTAGAAATCCCAGGGTTCTTGGAGAGTTAAAGGTTCCTGGTTTTTCTAGCTATCTCCATCCTTATGATGACACGACGCTTATTGGTCTTGGAAAAGAAACAGAAGAAAACGGCGCTGGATCAGTGACGACAAAAGGACTTAAGCTTTCACTATTTGATGTTAGCGATGTTTCTAGCCCTCGCGAGATTGATAAGTATGAACTTGGCTCGGCTGGTAGCGATTCGTTAGCTCTTTTTGATCATAAGGCCTTTCTTTTCTCGCGTGAAAAGAATTTATTGGTAATTCCAGTAACACTGATGGATAATTCGATTGGTGTGCCAACTTTGTGGCAGAATTTATTCAATGGCGTCGCGGTTTTTAGTGTTGATAATAGCGGATTTAAACTGAAAGGAAAAATCAGCCAGAATGGTGGTATTGATTCGAGATCAAGTAATAATTACTATGATAATGGCTTGAAGCGCTCGCTGTATATTGATAACAATCTCTACACGGTATCTGATCAATATTTGCAAATTAATAAATTGGAAAATCTTGATCTGATTAGGCAAATTCCGCTTAAGGGAGAGGCTGATTTTCGAGTAACGCCAACCCAGGGCTCCGGTGGGACTCCCGATCTTCCAATTGATTTTTCTATTACCAAGGGGAAGTTGGAATAGTGGGGGCATATTAGATTCTTATACTAAATTGTTTCATCTTTAGATTTTTTGTGTTACAATGATGGTGATACTTAAGCAGTAATATTTTTGTCAAAATCATGAGTAATAAAGTGTATCTTTCTGTTATTATACCTGCCTATAAGGAGGGGAAAAGAATTGGTGTAAATCTGGAGGAATGTGAAAATTATTTTAAGGATAAATCGTATAGTTATGAAATCGTTGTTGTGGTTGATGGTTCTCCTGACAATACTGCCGAACTGGCTCGAACTTACCATGGTAGATTTGAAAATTTTAAGGTTATCGATAATCCGGAAAATCATGGGAAGGGTTATGTTGTACGACAGGGATTATTGGAGGCGGTAGGTGAATATCGATTATTTTTTGACGCTGATGGCTCAACATCAATTACTCATCTTGACACATTTCTCCCTGAGTTTGAAAAAGGTTTTGATGTTGTGATGGGTTCTCGCGATATTGATGGAGCTTATGTGCAGATACATCAAGCCAAATGGAAGGAAATATTTGGTGATACTGGCAATTGGGCGATTAGGATTGTTCTTGGTCTTTGGGGCTATCCAGATACGCAGTGTGGATTTAAAATGTTGAATGCAAAAGCCGCCCAGGCAGTAGCAAGTCGTATGGTTGTTGATCGATTTGGGTTTGATTTTGAATTAGTTGTACTGGCCAAGAAGCTTGGCTTCAAAATTAAACAGATGCCAGTGAGATGGCTAAATGAAGCTGGATCAACAGTGAGTCTTACGGGGCCAAATGGTTATTTTCAAGTTCTTTGGGACTTATTTAAAACACGAATGCGGCTATGGGGAGGAAAATATAATATAAAAAAATAGAGTCAAATGTTTTGCACATAACACTTTTTTTGGAGTGTTTGAGTGTTAAATATTTGGCGCTTGTAATAGTTTGGAAAAAGAAAAAAATAAAACAAAATCGACTGAATTGAGGCAAGACCTGATAACTGGAGATTGGGTTGTTGTGTCGACTATTCGCGCAAAACGGCCCGATGAGTTTGCGAAAAAAGAGATAGACAACGATGGTCAGGAGGATGTTTCAAATTGCTTGTTTTGTGATCCGAAGCTTTCCGGCCAAGAAAAAGATGTGTTGCTTTATGGAACGGGTGATGATGATTGGAGCTTGAGAGTCTTTCCTAATAAGTATCCCGCTTTTTCTCGTCCGACAGGAGGACAGATTACGCATAAAGAGGAGGGCCCTTATTTTTGGATGGATAGTGTTGGTTATCACGAGGTGATTGTGACAAGGGATCATGACAAACATATCGGGAGGATGGAGCAGGTCATGGTGGCGGAAATTTTGGACGCATACCAATCACGCTATATTGACTTGATGAACAAGAAGTCGGTAAATTATATTGATATTTTTCACAATCATGGAAAGCGGGCTGGTGCTTCAATTTCACATCCACATTCACAGCTGATGGCAATCCCAATAATCTCTCCTTATGTGAAGTCTGAGTTGGATGGAGCCGAACAGTATCACAAGGCAAATAAGCAATGCGTTTATTGTGCAATGTTGGAATGGGAAAGGGAGGTGCAAAAAAGAATTGTTTTTGAAAATGAGGAATTTGTGGTGTTTTGTCCTTTCGCAGCGCGGTCTAATTTCGAAATGTGGGTGATGCCAAAAAAGCACAAACCCTATTTCGAGAGGATGACTGAGGTGGAAAAAATGGCAGGAGGAGAGGCTTTGCAAAAAGCGATTGCCAAGCTGGATAAAGCACTGAATAATCCTGATTTTAATTTCTATATCCATACATCACCCTGCGATGGTAAAGATTACCCACATTATCATTGGCATATCGAAATTTTGCCAAAACTAAACATCTGGGCAGGATTTGAAGTTTCAACAGGAATTGAAATCGTCACGATTAGTCCAGAAGATGCAGCGGAGTATCTAAAGGAAATTTAGCTTAATAATTGGAATTTAGCTTTATGGGTTTTATCGATTTTATTTTAAATGTAGATGTTCATTTGGGAGAAATTATTGCTAACTATGGAAGCTTGACTTATGGCATTTTATTTGCGATTGTTTTTGCGGAAACCGGATTTGTCTTTACCCCATTTTTGCCCGGAGATTCGCTTCTTTTTGCGGCGGGAATGTTTTCGGCCACTGGATCATTTAATATTGTGATACTTGCTCCACTCCTTTGGGCAGCAGCTTTTCTTGGGGATAATATTAATTATTGGGTTGGATTTTATTTTGGAAAGAAAATTGTTGATAATAAATATATTCCCGTTAATCAAACTCATATTGACCAGACACAAGAATTCTATCACAAGCACGGAGGAAAAACCGTTTTTTTGGCGCGATTTATGCCAATTATTCGGACATTTGCTCCGTTTGTGGCGGGAATTGGGAGAATGGAATATCAAAAATTTCTTTTGTATAGTATTTCCGGAGGTTTCGTTTGGGTTTTCGGTTTTGTTTTGGCAGGGTATTTTTTTGGTAATATCCCGATTATCAGAGATAACTTTTCTATTGTGATTATGGGAATAATTGCGGTTTCGGTTTTGCCAGCGATATTTAAAATATCAAAAGAATGGTTAAAGAAAAAACAAGTATGAAAAAAATAATTGTCGGTAACTTAAAAATGAATATCCTGTCTCAAGCTGAGCGAGAGACGTATCTCGGTGCGTTTAAAAAAGAATTAGCAGGAAAAAAAATAAATAATGCTGAAATTGTACTTTGTCCGCCGGCAATCCACTTGGAAAGTTTCGGAAAGGTGCTAGGAAAAAAAGTTGCGCTAGGCGGGCAAAACTGTTTTTGGGAAGAAAAGGGCTCGTATACGGGAGAAATTTCACCAGTAATGCTGAAAAATTTCGGCTCAGAATATGTGATTATCGGTCATAGTGAAAGACGTAAGTATTTTTTTGAAAATGATCAATCAATCAATCAAAAAGTGCTAGCAAGTCTTAAGAATGGTCTTAGTCCAATAATATGCGTGGGTGAAACGAAGGAAGAGCGGCAATCTGGCGAGACAATGTATGTAATAACCAGGCAAGTTAAAGAAGCTTTTGCTGGTGTGGCTCCAGGAAAGTTGGAAAAAATAGTCGTAGCCTATGAGCCGATTTGGTCAGTTGGATCAGATAGTATTCCGACAAGTAATGAGATTATGGAGGCAAAGGTTTTGATTCAAAAAATTCTGTCACGGAATTTTTCTCAAAATATGATTCAGAAAATGCGCATAATCTATGGCGGATCGGTCAGTGTGAAGACTGTAGCTCAGTCGTGTATTGAAAGTGGAATGGAAGGTGCGCTGATTGGGAGAGAATCGTTGGCGCCGAGGGAGTTTTTGAAAATAGCTAGGATAATTAATGGATAATAATTTAATTTATGATTACTTCAGTCAAGGAAATTTTGACAAAAGCAAAAGAAGGTAGTTATGCCGTAGGAGCATTTAACACTGTAAATCTTGAGACGACGCGGGCGATTGTGGCAGCAGCAAAGGAGATGCGTTCTCCTGTGATTATCCAAGTAACGGAGAAAACGATGGAATATGCTGGAGGAAGAGGGATTTTCCACTTGATAAAAAATGATGCTGAATTTTATGCCGCTGAAATCCCGATTGGGATTCATCTTGATCATGGGAAAAGTTTGGAAATAATTCAGCGAGCAGTTGCGATTGGATTTACCTCAGTCATGTATGATGGATCTCGAAAGGTCTTTATTGATAATTTGGAGATAACAAAAAAAGTAGTCGAGTTTTGCCATGAGAGTGGAGTGGATGTCCAGGGGGAGTTGGGTAGTGTGCCCTATCTCGGTGAGGCTCAGATGGGAGATATCGATTGGGATAAGTATATGACCGATCCTGTTCAGGCGAAGGTATTTGTTGAAGAGACTGGAATTGATGCTCTTGCTGTGGCAATTGGAAATGCGCATGGGTTTCTCAAGGAAAGAGCCCAACCAGATTTTGACAGGATGGCGATGATTAATAAGAATTGTGCGCTTCCTTTCGTTTTACATGGAGCGTCAGATTGGGAGAATGGAAAGGTCGTGGAGGCAATAAAAAATGGCGTTAGCTGTTTCAATGTGGACACTGCTATTCGTATCGCCTTTGTTAATAATCTGATTAATTCCGTCAGTGGTCAAGGTGAGCTAGGATTTGATTTGAGAAAGCTTTTAGGTGGGGCTCAGGACGCAGTAAAAGAGACTGTTAAATATAAGATGAAGATATTCGGTAGTGATGGCAAGGTTTAATGCCAGTAGGTCGCTCGGTCCAAAAAGTAGATAGAATGTCCCGTGGCAAAAGAAAAATGAGCATAAGAAAAACTGGGGCCTTGCGCTTCAGTTTTTGTTTTTTACGTGATATAATCAATGCATGCAAAACAATGTGACAGTAGAAAAAATATTAGTTTCATATGATCCGGAAGTGCAAAATTTATTGCCAGTGCTAAAAAAAATTAGTGCTGTTTTTGGGTTCATTGCCAGCAATGATGCAGAAATTGTTGCGGAGTATTTTGGGCTGTCGCTAGCGAAAATTTGCGAAGTCGCCAGTTTTTATGATTTGATTAAAACTAAAAAACCAGCTAATTTGGAAATTAAGGTTTGCTCTAGCGGGGATTGCGTTTTAGGTTCCTCGGCTGAAATTATCCAAGAAATTGAAAATTATTTTCGAATCAAGGCTGGTGATGAATTTAATCCAAAAGTACGTTTGGAAAAAATCAGCTGTCTTGGTCGTTGTGGAGAAGGACCGGTCGTTGTGATAAATGGGAAGGTTTATGAAAAAGTGACGGAGAGTTCTATTCATAAGATTTTAACAGAGTGGGCTTAGGAGTATCATCCTCTCCCTTAGGGAGAGGATGTCCGAAGGACAGGTGAGGGAAAAGGGTGTTATTGAAAAAGAAAAGTTATATAGATAGTAACGGTTATTGTTGAACGGCTTCTCCCTCATCCGGCTTTCAGCCACCTTCTCCCTAATGGAGAAGGGGAAATAAATAGAAATTGCCATTTTCATTTTTTATGCAAAAAAATATAAAAATTATCACCGAACATTGGGGCAAAATTAATCCTTTGAAAATAGAGGACTACGTTTTTGTTGGTGGTTACGAGGCGCTTAAAAAATTCATTGAAAAATCAGATTCAAAAGGCGCATTGGAAGCAGTGAAATTATCGAGACTTTCTGGGCGAGGTGGGGCGGGCTTTTTAACAGGAGTGAAATGGGAAATGGTCGCCGCGCAGAAAGGTGAAAAATATTTTGTTTGTAATTTAGATGAATCAGAGCCGGGGACGTATAAGGATCGGTTAATTGCAGAAAATAACCCGCATTTACTTTTAGAAGGGATAGTTCTTTCCGCTCTCACAATTGGCGCGAAAAAAAGTTATATCTATCTCAATGGAAATTACGAAAAAGCAAAGGAAGTTTTAGCGCGAGCAATTTTGCAGGCCCAAGAGCGTAAATTTTTAGGGACAAAAATATTGGGATCAAAATATTCATTAGAGATTGAGATTTTTTCTGGCGCCGGAGCCTATATCTGCGGAGAAGAAACGGCGCTCTTGAGTTCCATCGAAGGTAATCGCGGAGAACCAAAAATGCGGCCACCCTATCCAACGGAAAGTGGACTTTTCGGAAAACCTACGGTAGTGAATAATGCTGAAACGATTACTAATATTCCCTGGATTATCCAAAATGGCGGAAAAAAGTATCTCAAGTGCGCTACAAAATTATTTGTGCTTGGTGGATCTGTTAAGAATGTGGGTGTATTTGAGGCTCCAATCGCTACTACGATAGATGAGGCAATTACTAAATTGGGGGGAGGAATGCAGGAGGGTAAGGAATTTTGGTTCGCCCAAGTTGGTGGGGCATCTGGAGGGCTATATCTCGAAAAAGAGCTAGGCAGGACTATTCTAGGGTCAGGTGCAATTTTGGTGGTGGATAAAACTGCTAATATTTACGACCTATTATTATCCTGGACGGGTTTTTTTCGAAGAGAATCATGTGGAAAATGTGTGCCATGCCGTGAAGGGACCTTTCGCCTACATGAAATTGCTGAACGCTTAGCAGATGGCGAAATAGCTGATCGTGATAAAGAAGCACTGAATGATATTTTATGGACGCTAGAAAATACAACCTTTTGTCCATTGGGAAAATTTGCTGCCGTAGCGGTGCGAGATGCGATTGATAAGTTAGGAATTTTGAAATAAATTATGCAAATCAAAATCAATAACAAAAAATATTCTGCAAAAGTGGGGGAAACTATTTTCCAAGTTTGCATGCGCGAGGGAATAAAAATTCCGACGCTTTGTGGAGCAAAATTTTCCCACGAAGGGCTATGTCGAATTTGCGTGGTGGAGTTTACTGGGCGCCTTATTACTTCTTGTAACACTAAAGTTTGCAAAGATATGGAGCTTGTCACGGAAAGTGAAAAAATCTCTAAAGCAAGAAGGATTAATCTGGAACTACTCTGGGCTGACCACGCGGGGAAATGCGCGACTTGCAAGAAAAATCGCCTGTGTGATTTGCAAAAGTTGGCCGAGGAATACAAGATTGAAAACTTCCATTTTGTGCCAAGGAAAGGCGAAATGACTAATAGCGAGGAGCAAAAACTGCTTCGTGATAATTGGTCACGAGTTGTCGTGGAAAATGAAAATCCTTGCATTTCGCGTAACTCAGAGTTTTGTGTGGAATGTCGCAAGTGCATCAATATTTGTCCGGAAAAGAAATTTGGATTCAATCATCGCGCAAGAGATGTGGTTGTCGGGACGCCATACGAAAAAGTGCTGAATTGTAGTTTTTGCGGAAAATGCGTTGAGGTGTGCCCCGTGGCGGCACTCACTGATCAAAACGATTTTTCAAAAATAATTGAAGATTTGGATGATTTGAAAAAGTTTTCTGTGGTGGTCATTGATTTGGAAATGGACGGAAAAATAAGGGAGCAGTTGAAAAATATTTCTCACGAGCAAAATTTTGAAAAAATATTTTTTGATTTAGGTTTTGAAAAAATAATAAAACTAGAAGAAAAAGATCGAAATGAGGAAGATGAGATTATGAAACAAATTAAAACTGATTATGCTCGAAAAGAAAAAATTGATCCAAAAAATATTTGCATGTTTTTTATTTCTTCTAAAATTTATAAAAAAGTTCGCAAGAATGAATATTTGGACTATGTCCTGTCGGAGCGGGAAGTAGTGAGGTTGGTGAGAGATAGAGGAAATATTGTAGCGGGGAAAATGAAAATTAAAGCTTAGATAAGGCCTATGTGTCTCGCGATCCCAGGAAAAATTATGGCAATTAAAAATCAACTGGCGACAGTTGATTTTGATGGTATTGAAAAAGAAATCAATATTTCATTAGTGGATGCTAAGATTGGTGAATACGTTATGGTGCATGCTGGTTTTGCGATTGAGAAAATGGATGATGAATATGCAAAAGAGATGATGGGGTATTTGGGGAAAAAGTAATATGCAACCTACTGCGGACAAAATCATAGAGGATATTCAAAAAAAGGCGGCCCAGATCGGTCGACCTTTACGGTTCATGGAGCTTTGCGGTACGCATTCACAGACAATTGCGGAGCATGGGATCAAAAAACTGATGCCAAAAAATATCACACTTGTTTCTGGTCCTGGATGTCCGGTTTGCGTGACGGATCAATCAGACATTGATATTGTCGTTGGTCTTGCGCTAGCAGGAATTCCAACCGCTGTTTATGGAGATACGATACAAGTACCTGGAAATTTAATGAGTCTTGAAGAAGCGAAAAGATTTGGCGCTGATGTGCAGATTGTTTATTCAATCACCGAAGCAGTTGAGTCGCAAAAAGAAAAATCCAATTTAGTTTTTTTTGGACTTGGTTTTGAAACGACGACGGGAATGACGGCCTGGGCGATAAAAGAGGGGCTCACGGTTTATAGCGCCCACAAACTTTTTCCGCCTGCGATGCAAGCACTTCTTGAAAACAAAAAAATCCGAGTCGACGGTTTTATCGATCCGGGGCATGTGAGTGCCATAATTGGCACAGAAGTCTATCAAAAATTCAATATCCCTCAGGTCGTGGCTGGTTTTTCTGGTGAAGATGTTTTAGTTGCAATCAATGTGCTGCTTACACAGATCTTGGAAAACAAGTCTCGTGTGGAAAATGCTTACGGTAGGCTAGTGAAAAAGGGAGGAAATAAAAAAGCGCTAAAGTTAATCAACGAAGTTTTTGAAGTTAGTGATGCGAAGTGGCGAGGCCTTGGAGAAATCAAGAATTCTGGACTAAAAATTCGAAAAAAATATCAGGCACAAGATGCGGAATTTGTGCATGGGAAATTGATCGAAAAAATAAAAAAAGAAATAAGGCCAAAACCAAGCGCTTGCAGGTGCGGATTGGTTTTGCAAGGACTTCTTGAGCCAAAAGATTGTTTACTGTTTAGGAAAGTTTGCACGCCGAATAGCCCACAGGGGGCTTGCATGGTTTCGGTGGAGGGGAGTTGTAATGTGGAATATAGATATGATAATTGAAATGCTTTCTTTTGTGTCATTCCCGCACAGGAATGACAAAAAGGGGTAGTTTTAGCTTGGAAAGTGCAATGTAAGAATAACTCTATGGAAAAAATAAAAAATAAATTTATAGAATTGGAAGATGGTGGCGGAGGCGAAAAGTCATCAAAGCTTATCTCTGAGATTAGAAAGTTTTTCCTTGTATCAAAAAAATGGGAAAATACCAAAGATGATGGGGCTGTATATGATCTGGGAAAGGAAAAATTAGTCTTCACAACTGATGCGTTTATTGTGGATCCAATTTTTTTTCCGGGCGGAGACATTGGGAAAATCGCCATTTGCGGGACGATTAATGATCTCTCGGTGATGGGCGCGCTGCCGATTGGAATATCACTCAGTGTTGTGATTGAGGAAGGCTTTCCCCTGGAAGATTTGAAAAAAATAATGCAGTCAATCGGAAAAATTTCCAAGGAGACCGGTGTGCCGATTGTGACGGGGGACACTAAGGTGACCGAAAAAGGCAAAATCGACAAGATTGAAATTACGACTTCTGGCGTGGGGCTCGCTAAGA
>JBAXPY010000004.1:0-31453 GCA_037132035.1 Candidatus Moraniibacteriota bacterium
GACCAATGGAACGCGGTATTTTTGCCGAAAAAAATAATCTTTATTAAAGGGAGGAAATAAAATGATACAGGAGGCAGAATATACGGAGAATAACCCTCCGGAACAAGGCAGTTGTTTGCCACCGGGACACTCCTGGTGGAGGAGAAATTGGAAGATTATCGGGAGTGTCATCATCGTAGGCATTCTTGGCGGGACTGGTTTTAGCATTTTTTTTACAGCACCAGGGGTGGAAAGGGTCAGCGGTCCGATCCCTGGATCGACGGAAGTGGCGCCAGTTCCAGCGCAACAGTTGAAGCCGGTAGCTGAACCGACCGATGCAAACAAAATGAAAGTTGTCGACACTAAAAAAGCTGAGCCTGCTAAATCAAAGGCATCCAATGAGGATGCAGAAGATGAAGCCTGGCTGAATGGTGATGATTGATCAATCAATAAAACAATAGAAGGAGGATCGAACCATGAAGAATCTGAAAATGTTTTTAGCAGTGGTTTTTGCGGTAATCGTGTCTTGCGCTTTTGCATGGGCAGCCGGAGAAGAAGTTAAACCCGATCAGGATACGATGAGGGTCAACACTCTTATTGTAAAAGATGCCAAAATCGACAAGGCTGAGATTGCGAAGGCCGAAATCGAATTGGCAAAAATCAAGAAGGCCCTTATCAAAAAGGCCAAAATTAAGGACGCCGAGGTCAGAAACCTCAAAGTCCAAATGGCCGAGTTTGAAAAAGCCCACTTTGAGTATGCCTGTTTCAAACAGGCTGAAGTGGATCTTTTAAAAGTACGGCTGGCGGAAATTGAGACTGCTAATATTAAAACCGCCAATATCAATACGGCCAACATCAATACGGCCAATATTGATACTGCCAATATTAATCGGCTCAACCGCAAGGGTGGCGGAAGTGGATATTCCGTAAAACCGTCATCCCTGCCGTGCACGAGCCCGCCTTGTGGAAACCGGTCAGGAAATCCCAACTGGCACAAAACTGGCGAATCCACCCTTGGCGAATTTGCCCTGATATATGGATGGAACGACCAGGTCAAGAAGGGGCCGAAAATCCAGTCCAAAATTCGCCACACTGGAGAAATCCAGGTAGTGGTAACGAACTGGGATGGTTTCTCAGACATCTCCACGCGGATTAACAATGCGTATGCCGGCGCTCGCGAACTTCGGGAGAAGAATATATCCCCGAACTGCGGCCAGCGTGATTGTTACGTTTGCGAACATTAACCTGCTTGCCGATGCTGAACTTCAGCGGAGGCAAGCTAACCCCCTCGATTCTTGAGTGATGAATATCACAAAAAGAATCGGGGGTTGTTTTATTTTAGGAACCAAAAAACAGGCCATAAACCTGTTTTTATATTTGTAAATTTTTCTATTTCCTCTTCCCAAAATCTACGCAGCCTTCTTTGATTGCCAGGGTACATTTGCAATAAGGGACTTGGCATTTTTGAACTTTTTCGTGAAGGTTTATCTTGTTATCAAACATATTGCCGAGAATTTCATTGTCGTGCGGGCAGCGCGTGATTGATCCATCAGGACGAATACGGATAAGATCTTTTCCAGCCGTGCAGGGCACATCCATGAAAGATAGGCTTTCAAAGCTAGCCACGCGATCGACTTCGGATGGAATGTGTTCATGGAAAATTTTTCGCTCTTCCTCGCCATAGGCTTTGGGATAATTTTTTCCTTCATAAGTTCCGCGGAAAGCACGGGCTTCCAGAATGAAGCCTTCTTTTTTGAACTGCTCAAAAATGGCCGGGAAGCGTTTGATGTCTGGTGGGTACATTACATAGTTAATTTCGACGCGAAAGCCCGCATCGCGCAAGCGCTTTACTTTCTCGAGCAAATCATCGACAGTGAGTCCTTGGCGCTCGCGTTCAGCCAGATGCATCGAAACATAGAATGACCAGATATTTTCAGGGCTAACTTCGGCGAGAAATTTATCAATCGGAAGTCCGAGGTTTGTGCCAATTGTAACTAGGTGTTTCCGCGAGAGACGCTTAACGATTTCCACGAAGCGTGGATAGACGAACGGTTCTCCACCTGAAATCACTAACCACCACTTCTTGCCCGTGTCGTCAAAAAATTGGCCAATTTGCTCGGGCATGATAAAATGCGTTTTATAGGGATTGATGGCGGGGACCTTGCTTCTGACCCAATAGCCAGCTCTTGTTTTGAGACTGCGCTGTGAGTCATCAAAAAAACAATAGGGACATTTGAAATTACATTCCAGGTTCAGCAGCCACATGGCGATTTTGTCATAGCTCTTTTGTTTCGGGGAGCTTGTTTTTGGGTCTTGGTTCATAATTTTAATTTAATTGTTTATTATTTTTCCGCCAATGTTTTTGACTTACTCCCAGCCAACTGCCAAGGAGTAGCCAGCTGATGATTTGATAGGTGAAATCCATTGATGGTGATTCGACCATTGAGATTATGATCATTGATCCAAAAAGAACGAGCGGAACAACGCCTAGAGTTTTCAGCTCCACATTGAAATCTTTGCCCCAAAAATGAAGTTTCTCATTGACTTTTGGGTAACGTAAGAAGCTTTTGCTGGCGTAATAAAGTGCTCCAATCAGATAAATGAGATAGAGAAGAATTCCCAGGACTCCACCTTCCAGAAAAAAGCGAACAAGGTCATTGTGGGGATAGACATTGCCAGTCTCTTTGCCTTGGGTGTCTTTGATGATTTCGCTGAATGAGCCGATACCATAGCCGATAAAGGGTTTTTTCCAGGCCTTAAAGAGCGCCATATCCCAAATTTCATAACGTCCATACATTGAGTCGTACATATGATGTTCAAAAATCCCTAAAATTCTCTCTCTAGTTTTATCGAAGAGTAGAACAATTGAAGACAGCAGTAGCCCACAATAGACCATTAGCGTTCTAACGCGTGGTTTCATTATGAAGATTGCTAAAGCTGAAATGAGAAGTCCTGACCAAGCGGTTCGAGAATAAGTCAGGATGAAAAGCAGGCCTAAGATAAAAGCAAAAAAATAGATTCCAAGCTTGGAGAGATTCGTTCTTCTATTTTCCAAACTTACGGCGAAAAAAGTTACTAGGAATAGGGTGAGGACAATGAAGAGAAATGAACCGAAAGTATTGGGATGGGGGAATGTGGCGGCAATTCTTCCAAGGCTTGAATCATTTTCAAAAAAATAATTACCAGTCAGAAGCTGAAAGGTGCCAGTCAGGGCTGGGATTACAGCGGAAAAAATAATCACAAGGATTGTTTTGAGAAAATTCTCTTTTGAGCTTAGAAAGAGATAGCCCAGAAAATAGGCAGAGAATCCAGCCAGAAGGTAAACTTCAAAGATAAGGCCAATGGCAAGATACTTAGATGGCAGGAGAACTGTAATGCTTAAAGCGGCTGATATGAGTAGGATGAAAAACAAGGGGATTTTTGCCATTTTCTTGCCGACTCGCAGGATTTCGATGATTGCCAGAAAGATTAGAAAGAGACAAGTTAATGAAAAAGGATTGACATATAAATCTCCTGCATTTACGATATTTTGAAAAAGAGTTCCAATATTAATCTGATAGTTATTGAGCCCGACAACCACGGGAAGAAAAAATAGAATTGTCCAAAGCACTTTTTTCATATCAAAAAATGCTAAGGCAGTGAGAAACATAAAAATAAAGGCGCCCATTACTAAACGGACGTTTCCTGCGAGCTGTCCAAAGAGCAGTCCAGTAAGAAAAAAAATAACAGAAAAAAACAGTACGTAAGCATAGAAGCGAGAATTTTTATTCAATTTTGGGGTTAGGCTTTGCATATTGTTTTGTGCGGTTATTTTTGAAAAAATTTATCAAATAGATCGAAATAGAGCGGCAAAACTTTTTCGGATGAGTATCTCGCGGTTTCTTCTAGATAAGTATTGTTTTTCTCAAAAAGTTTTTCAGGGTTGATTTTTGCAATCGATTCTTCCCACTTTGTGTAATCAACCAGTGCTCCTGTGCCAGTTTTTTCAATCATCTCTTCGATGATCCCGATTTCTTTATTGGCAATAATGGGTAGTCCGGCCCCCCAGAAATCTACAATCTTGATGTAAAGCATCATGGTTTTGAACTTGGCGGTAGTTGTCAGGCAAATGCCTGCGTCGCATGCGCAGAGGTAGCGGTAGCGTTCTTCGGGGGCATAGGACGAAATAGCATAGGAGTCTTTTTCAAATCCATATTTTTCAAAAATTTCTGGTAGAGTTTTTAGGATCCCACAGGATTCTGTTCGGACGTAATCTTCTTTTAGAAATAGTTGGAAAAAAATAGCAGGATTTTTTTTCCTAAGTCGAGACACAAGATCAACCATCTGCTCAAATTCATACCAAGCTTCAACTGTGCCAGTATAGACAATTACCTTTTTTCCTGTAAATCCGAGTTTTTTGCGCATTTCCTCTCGTCTCCAGTTTTTGTCAGGAAGTAGTGTGGCATCCCAATAATTCGGTATGATTGTGAGGTGTCCTTCATTGAGTTTGTATAATTTTTCCAGATGTTTTTTGAATTCTTCAGTTTCTACGATAGTAGAGAAGCTTTTTCGGATAGCGATTTTTTCCAGAAGTCCAATCGCGTTGGCATAGAGCAGATCTTTGAATTTTCTGTAGTACTTACGTTCTGCCACATAGGCGCCGCGCGGGCTATAGATGAAAGAAATGTGCCAAAAATATTTGGCCCAGAGGAGAAAGGGGATAAACTTATAATTTCTGGCATAGATGACGGGCGATTCACTTTCTGTATCTTTGAGTTGTTTTTTGAAAAGCTGATATAATTTCAGTGAGAAATATAAAATAGAGGGCAGTAGGGTGAAACGGGGGACATTGATTTTTTGCAAAACTATTCCCGCCCCAGTCAATTTTTTTTCTGCTTCAGTTCGATATTTTTCTTGGGCGTCGAATCTTCCGATGGTTTCCAAGACTTCAGTTGCATATCCAAGGCGAGCAGCTTCCAAGAGAACAGGAAGAAGCTGAGCTTGGATAACCCCATTAGTAATTGGCATTTCTGATAGAAATAAAATCTTTTTCATTCTAGCTGTTCTATGACTTACGTGTTTACCAAAAACAATCTTTAAAGCGCGTGGCTGTTTGGAGTTTGTTTTTTACTTATTTTAGCCTCTAAAACCATTAAAGTTTTTCCGGATCAACCTTGGCTATAGAAAAGCTTATTCTTGGCAAACGCGTAAGTCACATGTTCTTTGCTTTTAGGTTTTTTTCGATAACCTGGTTTATAAATAGTATATCATTTTTCCAGCGAATAGTATCTTTTTTTAGGAAGGTATCTATTTTTTCTTCTATCTCAGTTTTCTTTTCTTGGGCTAGCTGAATTTTTTCTGCCAGATCGCTTGCTTTGTGGTTGGTAAGGAGTGCGACGTCAGAAAAATAATGCTTAATTGTTTCGGAATCTGAAGTGACAAAGGGTTTTTTGAGCGCCATGATTTCTCTGATCGACCAAAGAACAGTATCTCGTCTCTTAGTAAGCGCAAGAACGACATCCGAGCGGTCCATGAGAGTCATGAACTCTTTGTGCTTTAGATACCCCGTGGTGGTAACATTCGCCGGGAAAGCGTCTTTGATTTTTTGGCTAATCTTTTCGTCATTTCCAGTGAGAAAAAAAAGTGCCTGTGGCATTATCCTTGCCGTCTCAACTACTTCCTGCCAGGCATCATCAGCCTCGGCAAAGCGATTGACCATAAAAACTTTTAGACCAGCTTGGTTTTTTAGTTTTGCCTCTAACTCATCGGATAGTGCTATATTTTCCTTTAGAATTTCCAGCTTTGTCGGTGTGTAAAATTGCAAAACAGAACTTTTTTCAATTCCCCAATTTTTGAGATATTCTAAATTCTTATAATTATGCGCCGTATTCCAAATTGCCCGCTTGGCTAGGAATTTGTGAAGTGGGTGAAAGTAGGTCCATTTTTTGTCGATAAAGCCAGCCGTATGTGTGTCGATGATATATTCGGCCGAATTGAATTTGGCATAAAGGTACACAACGGCGACAGCGATAATGGGCGGATTTTGCACGAAGATGATTTGTGGTCTAATTTTTCTCAATTTTCTGTATGTGTCAAAACCTTGAATGATATAGCGTACAATCGTGGGAATGGAAAAATTACCCCAATACTTTTTGCAAGAGATGATAATTTCGGCGTCAATTTCTCGAGCGAGAAATTCACTCAGTTTAACTTCTTGGACCCAGATTACAAATGCTTTTTTCATTATCTACGAATTACGAATTATTACGAATATACGAATAGGAGTGCAGGAGCAGGTTTGTAACCTGGTCCTTTTGATTTACAGATTTTGTAAAATAGTAAACTATGCGAAACGGGTTTCGAACCCGTTTCTGCGGGGGAAGGCTATTCTTTAAATTTTCTCTGAACTTTTGGTTGAAAATAATAAAGCGTATGCGCGTAAGAGTTCTTTTTGCGCTGAGGCTTGGCTAAAGAGGTAGCTCCCGGAGCGTTTTTTGCTTTCAACTGACATTGACTGGCGTAAAGTAAAATCATCAATAAGGCTGACTACCGCTCTGGCAAATTCTTTTTCATTATTATTTTTGACGTAGATTGCTGCGTTGCCCGCTGTCTCTTTGGCTTCTTTCAAATCGTAGGCGATAACTGGCAGTTCGGCAGTCATATACTCGAGAATTTTATTGTGCAGAGAATTATCTGTGTAGTCATTTTTTGGTTCTGGCATAAGGCCAATTTGAGAGGCATAAAAATAGGTCGAGATGAGTTTGGCATCAGCCCAGCCAGTAAAGATGACATTATCTTTTATTTTATACTCAGAAGCCATTTCTACCAAATGTTCAAAATCATCGCCATCGCCCATCAGGACAAAACCAATGTCAGTTCTTTTCAGTTCGTGGATAATTACCCTAATACTGCGCAGCAGCTTGTCGACGCCGTCTTGCGGACCCATTACGCCAAGATAGGAGCAAAGAAAGCGGTGCTTGGTCTGAATCTTTTTAGCCATGTCCGCATTAACTAGCGCCTGGCTGATTTGAGTCGGATCAGGCGCGGAGCGGACGATGAAATTTTTAGCTCTTACTTTGACGCGCGAGAGGGTTTTCTTTTGACCAGACTCGCAAGTTGAAAGATGAATATCGCAAAAGCGGTAATTCATTCGTTCCATGAAAAGCAAGATTTTATAGAGAAAGTGCTCCTTGGTTTTGCCAAAACGGCAAAGCAACATTTCTGGCATCAGATCGTGTTGATCGTAAACAAATTTGACGCCAAGAGGCTTGAAAAATAGAGCGATGATAAAAAAGAAATCCGGTGGATTGGCAGAGTGTAGAATAGAAAAACCACGCGTGAAAAAAATTTTCCAAGCTAGATAGAAAGTTAACGTAAAAGAGTAAGAATATTCCCAAAGATAGCTAAGATAGCCGAGCGATTTGGGTGCCATTAAATAGCGGTATATGTAAATGCCGTCTGCTATTTCAAATTTAGCCTGCTCTGGCTTTCTTGGGGAAATAATGGAAACAGCATAGCCAGATTTTTCAAGGGCTCGCGCTTCCATCATGATCCGACGGTCCTGGGGGACGGGCAAATTTTGAACTAAAAATAGAACTGATTTTTTCATTTGATTTAGGATTTGATAATTTTCCTGAGCATGAATAATGCCGTTTCAATTATAATAGCAAAATCCAAAAAGATTGAATAATTTTCGATGTAATGCAAGTCGTGGTCAATATTTTCATGGATCGGTTTTTTGCGATCAGCATGAATTTGCCAAAGCCCGGTAATTCCCGGTTTGACAAAGAGTCTTGTTCTTTCAAAAAGGCTGTAATCTTTTGCAATAAATTCCATCTCTGGTCTTGGTCCGACAATACTCATCTCACCTTTGAGTACATTTACGAATTGTGGCAATTCATCTAGCCCGGTGTTTCTCAGGAATTTTCCCAAAGGAGCTATTCTTGGGTCGTCGCTTTTGTTTGGTGTTACGGCATAGGGATTTGTATTGGCGTAGAGCGTGCGGAATTTATAGAGGCGAAAAAGTTTGCCGTCTTTGCCAACACGTTTTTGAGAGAAAATGATCGGATCGCTCGAAGTTAACTTTTTGGCAATGGCGAGCAAAAGCATGAGGGGGGTGGAAAAAGCTAAAATTACCAAAGACAAAAAGACGTCAAGGAAGCGTTTGAAAAAACTTGAAGCTGAGCTGATTCCGAAATAATTCAATTTGTTGGAATTATTTGCGATGCTGATTGAGGCGTATTGGAGGTAATTTTCGGTGTTTTGTCTATGCATATAACGTCAAAATTAGTCAATTAAGTAACCGTCAATCATAGCGCATTTTTCATTCTTTGTCAATAGCAGGAGGTCTTGGGCTATTGACAAATTTTAAATATGTGCTATGCTCGACTGTTACCGATTTTGACAGATTTTTGACAAAAAAACTGGCTCAAATCCGAGCCAAAATTAACCTCAATAAAAAAAGGAGAATTACCATGAAAAAAAGCATTTTTACTTTGGCAATGACTATTTTCTCGGTAATGGCGATGTTTTCGACTGCGTTCGCGCAGTATGAGGACATCAGGGTTGTTCCCAGGGAGTCAGAGACGTATGCCTATGGGACGGTAGGCATCAAGCTTTACTTAAATAGTAAGGGGGTGTGGGAAAAGCAAATGAATCCTTTCAATGGGACTCCTACTCCGGGATATGATAACCCTTGTTGGAAGGCAGCTGAGGCCATGACTCAGGCGAACACAGATTTGGGTTCAGATGGCAAGACTAGATATCCCTCTCCCTGGATATTTTCGTCTACGGGTGGTGCTGCACCGGCTAAGGATTACGTAGTTCAAGGGAGTGCAGCGGCGATAAACTTCTTCCAGGGAACTGTGGGAGCAAGTGCGACGACAACTGGCCAAACAACTTCACCCATTATGATAAATGGGGAAGAGTATGTGTTGGTATGGTCACGCACAGGCGACTTGTTTGCCTTTAAGCTGGACCAAAACAGAATAGCTGCGATACGAGGCATTGTAGCCTCTGACCTTTTTTAAAATAGTTGACTCACTTTTGAGTCGGATGCAGACTTTCCTATAAAGCTTTGAAACTAAAGCAGATAGGAGGGTCTGTTTTAGTTTGCGCGCGCTTGACAGTAGGTTGGATTTGGTGTAAAATAATCAGTTGATATAATTTAGCTATAATAACTTGTAAAGAGTTAATTTTTATGCAAAAAGGCAATCGCAATTTTATTCTATTTTGGATTTGTTCTATCCTATTTCTCGTAGGCTGGTATTTTTATTGGCAAGTGAAAAATAACAAGGAATTTGGGACAATGAGTGCTGTTATTGATTTTTTGCCAATGAACGAACTTAAAAAGGCCAAGTTCAAAACAATGGCTAGTTTTGCTGAGTATCTTTTTGCGAAAGACGGAGAGGCGAAAGCGTTTATGTTGCTTTTTCAAAATAATATGGAGCTTCGTCCCGGCGGAGGATATATCGGTTCGTTTGGAGTTTTAAAAATGCAAGATGGAAAGGTTATGGATCTTTCCACTCATGACCTTTCAAATTTTGACGGACGCGTTCCGGATGGCACTGCTCCTCCATATCCGATCAAAGAAACTTTGCGCGTTTCGGATTGGAAGTTGCGCGACTCAAATTTTTCTCCAGACTTTTTGGAGAATGCTAAGAAAGTCGATGAGTTTTATCGTTTGGGTCAGGGGCAAGAAGATTTCGCGGGGATTGTAGCAATTAATAGTAATGTGCTCACTTCTTTTCTCAAAGTGACTGGACCCGTGGAGATTCCAGGTTATCCGGGAACTTATGACAGCGAAAATGCAGTTCTCGATCTAGAATATCAAGTCGAACAAGGATCTTATAAGCAGGGTATTGAAAGGGGAGAGAGAAAGAGCATAATGAATCTTCTGGCAAAAGAAATTCAGAAAAAAGTTTTCACGCTTAGTATGAGTGAGAAGATAAAGCTTGCAGAAATCATATTGGATGATTTGAATCGCAAAGATATTCAGTTGTATTTCAAGGATGATAAGTTGGAAAGACAGGCCCAGCTTGCGCAGTGGGACGGTAGTGTGGACAAGAATTGGTCAGAGGACTATCTGATGCTGGTTGATGCGAATATGGGATCTTTGAAAAGCGATTATTACATGCGCCGGTCATTTAACTATACGGTAGATTTATCAGGAGATGTTCTTCGGGCTAATTTGAAAGTGACCTACAATCATACTGGGAAGGAAAAAAATTGGATGACAAAAGATTATCTGACTTATCTGCGAGTCTATGTTCCAAAAAGTAGTTGGCTTACAGATTCGAAGAATTTGGGCGAGAAGCGATTTGGTGATGACTTGGGCAAAAAATATTTTGGGACATTAGTTGGCGTTCCTTTGGGTCAAACAAAGACGATTGAATTTTTCTATGATCTGCCAAGAGCAGCGGTGGAAAATTATGACCTCTTAATTCAAAGACAATCTGGCTCTGGCGAAGTGAAAGGCGAAGTGATGATTATATATAAGAGTCAAAAGAAGATGGTCTATCAGGTTGATCTCTCAAGCGATTGGAAATTGAGTGATAATCAATAGAGGGGGTGTCATCCACGCGAAGGCGGGGATCCAGTCGCCTCGAGCTTAATATATAGAAAAACGAGCTATTAAATAAAAAGCTGACGATAACATAAAGTGAGAAGATTGGTAACTAGATTTTCCAGAGTTTAAAACTGGTGGAGCCTGGATTCCCGCCTTCGCGGGAATGACACTTAATAAAAATCCCCCGCTTTGGCAGGGGATTTTTTTATGCTCCTCCAATTCCTAGGATTGGAACTGGTTCGGGGAAAACAAAAGAATTGAGGATTGTGACACCATCTTTTTCATCAGTAAAGAAGAGTTTCTCAAGGCCATTATTATGAATGACGAAAGGCGTGTCTAGACTGCCACTAATTAGATCTAGGCAGTTGCGATGATCGCGCGCGTCTAGCTCGATTATTTTTGTGTATTTTCCAACACTAAAAATGATGTGTTCATAGTCTTTGTACCACTGGATATTTTTTAGGTTTTCGGAATAGCGCGTGATATTGTTCAAGTCATTTTCATAGCGAATCGGTTGTACGGTCCAATTGCGAGTGTAGTATACGGAGATTTCATTGTTGCTATAAAAAAGTAATTTTTTCCCATCATTAGAAAAGTGCATTTCTGCTACTTGACTTCCAAGTGCTCTGAAATATTCTTCATTTTCTCCATTATTGTAGATGAAAAGATTTTGATTTTGGTCAAGAAAGGCGATGCGAGATTCGTCATAGACAGTGATTCTTTTAATGGCTGGGTTCGTTGCGTCAGGAAAGCTATTGGTAATTTGAATTTTTTCCGATTTTCCATCAAGACTGGTTTTGAAAATGAGATTGTTAGGCGCTTGGACAAAATAAACACCGTTATAGGCTAGGTCATAGGCGCTGATGTCTCTCGCGATTTCGGTTATATCAGTCGCGTCTTTGATATTTGCCCGAAAAAGCGATGTGCCCTCTAGAAAGAAGAGATAGCCTTTTTCTTTTGGATCCCATCTCACATAGCGAATATCATTTTTTCCAAAAAAAGTATTTAGGTTTGTCGTGCTATTATCACTAAGATCGATGATGAAATAGGCGGTTTTGAAATAGTTTTCCAATGAGCTTGTCTTTAATTCTGCCGCATCATTTTTTTCCACAGGGACAGAAAGATAGTTTTCGTCTGGTGACCACTCGATATTTTCCTTTTTATCCTCTGCAAGAAGCTTCCATCCGGTAAGTGTGTAATCGTTGACGATGAGTTTGCTATTTAGGTCTAATTCTTTCACTGAAAATGCATTTTTCGTGTTGGTCGTGAAGGCAATGAAGCGGTTTTTTGGTGACGTGAAGAATTTATCAATTTCCCGCGTTGAGTCATAGATGGTTTTTTCGTAATTTTTTCTTGTCAGGACAACATTCCAAAATTCGCTAGAGATGCCGCTATGGACGTCAATTTTTTTATTCCAGGAATGGAAATCTTTTGCAGAGATTTCAATTTCGTAATCTGCAGGAAGGAGGCCTGAGAGATTGAATGAGTTATTGATTCTGTTTGGCGTAGCCGTTTCATTGGTATTGCCATTGAGAGTCGTGGTGATGTTTTGCGGGTTGGCCTTAAAAGAAATCGTTCCGCTATAAACGAAAATACCTCGATTCCAATCGAAGCGATAACCGCGGGCTTCCAAGACGATAATTGGGGTGATTATGAAGAAAATTAAGACGAGGGACCAAAAAAATAGAGTGCGTTTGAATCTTTCCATGGATAAATATTAGCGGGATTTTGTGGTTTTGTCCAGCCCCGCACTAACCTTGCACTGGCCCTTGGCTAATTTACACTGGAGGTGCAAGTGCAAGGTTAGTGCGGGGTTGTGCTATAATAAATTTAGCAATAAGTGATTTAACTAAAGCTTTCATATGAGCCGGAATAGCAGTATATTATTAGTAGGAGTATTTTGTTTGGTTGCCCTGATTTTTGGCAATGTTTTTTGGCAGATGTTTAGTCATGGCAACGATGAAGCTTTCGAAAAAATCAAAAAAGAAACAGATGCCAGCCTGGCAAAAAAACAAATTGCTGTCGCTACTTCGCCAGCTTCAGGCGCGCCGGCTGCATTGGGTGCTTCAACGAATGCTGTGCCAGAAAATAATCCAAGCGAATCAGAAGTTGCTCAGAGCCTGCCTCCAAAAAATACTGACCCACAAGTGAAGGAGCCAGAGAAAACTCCAGACAGTACAATAGAAAAGCCGAAGGATGGCACGGAGGACTGGAAAACCTATATAGATGAAAAAAATAAATTTGAATTTAAGTATCCAAGCGATGCGCAGGTAGTTTATGGTGGGGGTTTAGTCCGTGTTTCTCAAAATAATAAAACTTGGAAGTTTAGGGCGTATTCCGATGAAGATAAGTTGGATTTGCAATCTTGGTATAATAAGGAGTTTTCAGAAAAGGAACGAAAGAATTGCACGCTCACAGAGTCGACCTTGAAAGTGGGAAGTTATGAGACAAAATATGTCAACCCTAACTCCAGCCAAACGGAATGCGAGAAAGCCGGTTACTATTCAATTAGTAGTACTAAGGAGCGGGTAATTAGAGTGGAACTTGGCGATGAAACGATGGACAATGTGAACAAAATTTTGAAAACTTTCATATTCCAATAGGAGTGGGGATTGGGATGCTCTTAGCGCACGTATTTTTTTGACAGAATAATTGATAAATAGTATAGTATAGGAAGTAGGAGAATTTCGTTAAGGCTATCTTACAGCTTAGCGAATGACAGCGATGGTGGGTGGTCGATCTTCCGAAGCCCTCTTACTCAGAAGTTAATAATCTTTAATCTAGAATTGCGTTTATGACTACAATCCAAGTTACTGACAAAGAGTTTGTTGAATATGTTGTGAAACAAATTGTTAACAAACCAGATGATGTTAGAGTGGAAAGGAAGATTGATGAAATGGGTGTGCTAATTACGCTTGATGTCAATCCTGAAGACATGGGAATGATTATCGGTCGCGAGGGTGCTACAGCAAAAGCTTTGCGAACACTTTTGCGTGTAATTGGTGCAAGGAATAATGCTCGAGTTAATCTCAAGATTAACGAACCAGAAGGATCTGAGCGAAAACCAAGAGAAGATAGAGAAGCAAGAGAGCCAAGAGAAGAAGTGCGAAAAAGTATTGACGATGTCGTAGGTGATATTGTTTAATACTACCCAAACTTAGAAATATGCAAAAAGGCTGGCGGATGCTAGCCTTTTTTGATTTGTTTTGCTATTATGAATGTATTATGCAATTCCACATTGTTACAATTTTTCCGCGTATTTTAGACTCATATCTTTGTGAGTCTATAATTGGGCGCGCCCGAAAAAGCGGAATAATTGAGGTTTTTGCTCATAATCTAAGAGAGAGCACGATAGACAAGCATGGAAAAGTTGACGACACTCCCTATGGTGGTGGAGCAGGAATGGTCTTTCAGGTTCAGCCGATTTATACTTGTGTCGAAAAAATAAAAGAGCAACTTGCCAATAAAAGTAAGACACGTGTGATTCTTTTTTCCGCTAAAGGCAAGAAATATACCCAGCGGTCAGCGGAGCGACTCGCGAAATATGATAATTTGATTTTAATCTGCGGACGCTATGAGGGTGTGGATGAGCGCGTAGCGCAGAATATTGTTGATGAAGAAATTTCCATCGGAGATTATGTTCTCACGGGAGGTGAGCTTCCGGCAATGGTTGTGATTGATTCAGTGACGCGACTAATCCCAGGAGTTTTGGGTAATGATGAAAGTTCCAAATACGAATCGCACAGTCGAAAAGATTATAAGGAACATCCTCAATATAGCAAACCAGCCAGTTTTAACGGTTGGGAGGTCCCGGCAGTTCTTTTGGGTGGAAATCACGGTGAGATAGAAAAATGGCGAGAAAAAAATTAAGCTTATTTAATTTCGAAAAAAATGGCCAAACGTGAAAGACATGGAGTGAATAGAAATTTACTTTTCGTGGTGCTTCTTCTTATTACTTTTGGCTTGGCGATGATTGCTTCAGCCGGAATTGCCTATTCTCGGAGCCGTTTTGGCGACTCCTATTATTTTTTCAAGCATCAACTTTTTTATGGTGTTTTGCCAGGATTTCTTGTTTTATATGTCACGCAAAAAATTGATTATAACTTTTGGAAAAAAATCGCCTTCCCACTTTTTATTTTAAGCATTTTCTTTCTTGTCTTGGTTTTTGTGCCAGGAGTCGGCTCAAAGATATATGGCGCGAGTCGCTGGCTTCAATTGGGTCCATTTTCTTTTCAACCTTCGGAAATGTTGAAATTGTCGATCATTATCTATCTTTCAGCCTGGCTCGAAAGTCGCGCCGAAAAAGTGAAAGATTTCTATGAAGGCTTAATTCCCTTTCTTGCTGTGGTGGGAGTTGTCAGTTTTCTTTTGGAAAAACAGCCAGACATGGGAACATTGGGCGTGATTATTTTTATTGCCATGTCAATATTTTTCATTTCAGGCGCCCGACTTTCGCATATGTTTATGATTGCTGCTTCTGGCTTTGCCGCGCTGGCCATTCTTATCAAATTTGAATCCTATCGTATGGATCGTTTTTTGGTATTTCTTCACCCCGAACTTGATCCGCGCGGGATTGGTTACCAAATCAATCAAGCACTTCTCGCAATCGGTTCCGGTGGAATTTTTGGAGTGGGATTAGGGCATAGTCTCCAAAAATTCAACTATTTGCCAGAGCCAGTGGGCGATTCCATTTTCGCTATTATTGGAGAGGAGCTTGGCATGATTGGTGTTGTCATTCTGGTTTTATTATTTTTGTCTCTTGCGATGATTGGTTTTCGCATTGCCAAAAACGCTCCTGATCGTTTTTCCCAACTCACAGCAGTTGGCATCACTTGTTGGATCACTTTTCAGGCGCTCATCAATATCTCGGCCATTTCCGGTCTCATTCCACTCACAGGAATTCCATTGCCCTTTATCAGTTATGGCGGAACATCTCTAGTTTTTCTTATGGCCGGAATTGGAGTTCTACTTAATATTTCCAAGCAGACGAGTTTGAATAAATAATTTGAAATTATCGATAAAAAAAGTAATATGCATTTTTTACACATTGCAAATTTGGATAAATCAATATGTTCCATTTTGGAACAGGTTGCAACTAATAGTTGCAGAAAGTGATCCGAAGGAAAAAGAGATGATGGTTGGGATTATTAAGAATTTGATAGCCAGTTAAGCATTATTTGTATACTAAAAAAATATGTTTGAAAAAATTGAAAAATCAAAACCACAGGAATTAGCTGAAAACTTGGATGTCGCTAGACTGAAGGAGCGCGTTAATGAATTGTTTCCAGAGCTACTTGAAACTTTCAAGACTCTTCATGAAAATCCGGAATTGGGCGGTGAAGAATTTGAAACTGCCAAGCATATTAAGAATGCTTTGGAAGAAATGGGTGTTGATGTTTTGGCAAGTGGCCTGGGTGGAACAGGAATTGTTGCTGAAATTGTCGGAAAAGAAAAAGGACCGACCATTGCTCTTCGCGCCGATATTGACGCCCTGAAACTAACTGAAAATCCGGCGCATGAAATAGTTTCCAAAAAAGCTGGTGTTATGCATGCTTGTGGGCATGATATGCATACAACGTCCCTATTGGGAGCAACAAAATTGCTCAAAGAAATGTCGGATAGCGGCAAGCTCGATGGGCGAGTTATTTTAATCTTTCAGTCTAACGAAGAAAAGGCGGTTAGCCGTGCCAGCGGATCGATTCCCGTGATTAAATATTTGGAAAAAAATGGCATACGGGAACGTATCTGTGCGTTTTTCGCTATTCACGTCGTCTCAGTGATGGAGCGAGGAACAATCAGGCTTACTGAGGGGCTTCAATTTGCTGGAACAAGTTTTGTCGATGTGAAGCTGAAAACAATTGGTGGTCACGGTAGCCAGATAAAAGTGTTGCCGGATATTGATTATATGCTTTCTGATATCAAGATTAAAGTTGCCGATGCAATGGTTGATTATTGGAAAAATGACGAAGCGGTGATTGATTCAATGGCGCCTAGAACGACTCACGAGGCTGATAATATCATGCTTTCATCTGGCGGGCGTTCGTGGATTTTGCGAGTCATGACTGAGGATTATAGGAAAATTTCAAAAGAAGCTCATGGTAGAATCAAGCAAATAGTCCAAGATGCTGTTTCTGTTCATATGGCAAAAACTAAAGAAAGAGCTGAGAGTAAAGGTGAGAAAGGAAATGCCTCCAACTACGATGTTCAATTAGATATTTCCATCCATCCTCACACTAGACCAACCATCCATCGTGATCAAAAATTGGTGAATATCGTGGCTGAATCCAGCCGGAGCGTGCTTGATAATTTCAAGTGGCAAAAAGAAAATAGTCCGGCGACAGATGATTTTTCATTTTTTCTGGAAAAGCTTCGAGGAAAAGAAATACCAGGTGTGTATCTATCGACAGGTGGTGCTAATATCAAAAATGGCTACCCTTATGTGCCACATCATTCCCCGGAATTCGCAGTTGATCCGGAAGCATTGAAGGATTTGACCGAAATTCATGTTGCGACAGTGGCAAATGCTTTGAGGTATTTCAATCTTAACCAGAAAAAGGATAAATAATTTTATGCAACAAATTAACAAGAATAAATACAAGGTTATGCGAAGCAGGAAGGTGCTGCCTTTTCCCGTGGATTGGAATGGAAAAAGCCAAGTGAGTTCAGGGGTAAAAAAGATTCATCAAATTCCTACAATAAATCTTTGGTACTATTTTGACGGAGGGAATGTGGCAGGTTTTTATCTTGAAAAAGAGTGGAATTCTATCGAAAAAAGTGTCTCAAATAGAATGGTGGAAGATGAGGAGTATGTTCCTTTGGTGTATGAATTGCAAAAACAAAAAGGAAAATTCTTAGTTTCTCTTTCGCAAAAAATTCAAAAATTAAAGCTGCATAATTTTAATTTGATCCAACTCATGGCGGAGTATGAAAAGCTGGAAAATGCCTGGATTGATTTTGACCATGTGAATGTGACACCCTGGTTTGTTGGAGGAGATTCTTTTCAGGCGCAACTCAAAGATAAACTAAAAGCTTTAAATATATCAGAAAATGAAGTTGATGCGCTTTTGATTCCAAATAAACTATCTTTCAGCGCAGAAGAAGGGTTGGGAATTTTAAAAATCGCACTTAATTTGACGAGAAAAGAACAAAGCAAAAAAGAATCTGTAATTTCCATTGAAGATAGAAAGGCCATTGATGTGATGGTGAAAAAATATTATTGGATTCCTTTTGGCTATGACGGACCGGATCTCTATGATGCGGAGCATTATATAGAAGCGGTGCGGGATATTATGAAGAAAATGAAATCGCAAGTGATTAAGCAAAAAATTGAAAAGATCGAAAAATACAGCTCAGACATGGAAGAAAAACAAAAAAAGCTTTTTAGTAAATACAAATTATCAAAGGAGTTGACGAGACAAATTGGAATTATCCATGTGTTAGCCGAAATGACAGATGAACGAAAATCGTACGCCTTTCCGGCACATATTGCCTTTCAGGAAATAATAAAAAATATGGCGCTAATTTTGAATTGCAATCAGTTGGTGTTAAGGCATATAACGCTGGAAGAAATTGATAAATATCAAAAATTTCCTAAAAAAATAATCAAACTTGGAGAAGCAAGAATAAATAAGCCGCTGCTATTTCATCATTATGATGGAAAACTTGATATTTTTACTGGATCGAAAGCAAAAAAAATGTTTGAAAAAGTGACTAATGAAATCGCTGATTCAGATGGTTCGACTTTGAAGGGTAATATTGGAAGTAAGGGAAGTAGTCCAATTATAAGAGGGATTGTGCGAATTCTTAACACACCGCAAGAGATGGAACGACTGAAAGACGGAGAAATTCTGATAACTGCCATGACTACTCCAGAATATGTTCCGGCGATGCGTCGCAGTTTGGCAATTATCACGGATGAAGGTGGCGTGACGTGTCATGCAGCGATTGTCAGTCGGGAACTAGGAAAGCCGTGTATCATTGGCACGAAAATCGCGACAAAATTTTTGAAAAATGGAGAGCTCATCGAAATGGATATGGAAAAAGGCACAATAAAAAAACTAGCCGAATGATAAAGGTGGCAATGTCACATAATGTTCGGCTGGCGATGTTCATAGATACACCTCCTTTCAAATGGTCATGAGTTGATTATGTTTTCTACTGTAGTGCGGGATCAATGATTCCGTTTCCGGCTATTTTGATAATCTTTCCGTCTCGGATAATAAAGTTATATACCGTTCCGTTTTCAAGGTTAATCTTTTCAATCGCGATGTCAACTAATATGCTAAACAGCATATTAGTCATAATACCAATGCAGAGGCAAGGAGTTTATCATTTAGACTGCTAATTAATAGATTACCAATATGACTTGGAAAATTTATACGCGAGGAACAATTTTTCCTCACTCATTCTCACTTTCCTTTAAAGCGCATCAGCTGTCAGAAAAGCTGATTGGCTTTAATTTTCTTTCTTTCTTCTATATCAATATTGAAGATAAATTGTGGTGGGCATGGAAAGAAGAGGATGTTCTTTTTCTGGGTGCTTCAATCCTCAAAAGATGTGAGACGAAGAGAGGGCAAGAAAGGGATTTTAAGAAAGTTGATGAATCTTGCAAAAGAGCGATAAAAGCGGCGGATAAAATAAGAAGAATGGATCTGGGAAAATTTAGCGACAGAGAGTTGCTTGGACTGTACGATTATATCTACAAAGAATCTGCCGATGCGCATGGGCTTATGAACCCCTATATTGATGCAATTGATGTTGTTTTCGAAGACTTTCTGATCGATAAAATTAAGGCAGAATTAAAAACTGCAACAGAAACTGATGTGTTGGATGTTTATAGAGAGCTAACTGTCCCAAGCTGTTTGACGTATTTGATTAGAGAAGAAGAGGATATTATTCGAGGTATTATTAGTGGAAAATCAGTTGAGGAAATAGCTAAAACTATTTTTAAGAAATATTGGTGGATAAGTCTTGGGTGGGAAAATATGCATCCCCATAGTGAACAGTATTTTGCGAAAAAAATTACGAAACATTTCAAGCTAAAAAATTTAGCTGAACGCTTGGGGAAAATAAAAAGCTATGGTCGGGAGATAAAAAACAAAAGAAAAATAATAATCAAGCGATATGGGTTGTCAAAAAATATTGCGTATTGGCTGGATGTCTTGGACGAGCTGGCCTATTATCATGATGTGAGAAAAGAGATGCAAATGAGAACTGTTTACGCGTCGCATCAGGTGTTGGAGGAGATTAGTAAGAGGATTGGCATTCCAGTGAAAAATCTATTGTGGTTTTGGGAAGATGAGGTGAAAGAATTTTTGCTAAAAAAGTCGTTTAATAGGGAGGAACTAAAAAATAGAAAAAAAGCCTTTTTTAGTGTAGTGTATAAAGGTAGCACTTCTTGGTTATCGGGAGAGAAGGCTGTTAGTGAAAGCAAAAAATATATCGGCCTAGAAAACGGGAAACATGATCTGGTTAGAGAATTTAGGGGTTTTGCCGCATCCAAGGGGATGGTGAGGTCAAAAGTGAAAGTGTGCGCGGGATATGTGGAAGCTTTGAAGAAGGTAAGAAAAGGTGAAATTTTAGTGTGTGGCATGACTACACCTGACTATGTTCCTGCTATGCGAAAAGCTTCTGCTATAATAACAGATGAGGGTGGTATTACTTGCCACGCTGCGATTATTAGTAGGGAGTTGGGTATTCCCTGTATCGTGGGAACAAAAGTCGCTACTCAAGTTTTACATGATGGTGATTTGGTCGAGGTTGATGCAAATGTGGGAATTATTAGAATTTTAAATAACTAAAGTATTAGAGGACTTACGCGTTTGCCAAAAGCAAGCTTTTCCATAGCCAAGATTGGCTTGGAAAACCCTAGTGATTTTAGGGGCTAAAATAAACAAAAACAAGCTCTGGGACACCACGCGTTTTAAAGATTGTTTTTGGTAAAGGCGTAAGTCATATACTAGATAAATTTTATGCGTATCATTCTTGCTGGAGGAGGAACTGGTGGACATCTTACGCCGCTTGTGGCGGTGGCGAGGAAGATCAGAGAAAAAGTTCCTGAAGTCGAGTTTTGTTTCATTGGACCAAAAGGAAAATTGGAAGATGATATCATGGGGCAAGAAAATATTCCTATTAGAAATATCCAGACAGGAAAGCTACGACGCTATTTTTCTTTTCGAAACATCTTGGATTTTTTCAAAATTCCATTGGGAATCGTGAAATCCATGTGGCTTTTGTTGGTCTTGATGCCTGATGCCATTTTTTCCAAAGGGGGGTACGCCTCGTTTCCTGTTGTTGTCGCTGGCTGGCTATATCGCATTCCAATCCTTATTCATGAGTCTGATTCCAACCCAGGATTAGCCAATTCAATGCTAGGGAAGTTTTCTAGTCGTGTCGCTGTGTCATACATGGAAGCGGAAAAATATTTTCCGGCTGCTCAAGTTGTGCTAACTGGAAATCCATTACGCGATAATATCAATAAGGGTAGTGTTGAAAAGGCGCGACAATTTTTGGGCTTCACTGAATCACGAAAGATTATTTTTGTTTGGGGTGGGTCACAGGGAGCAAAAAATATCAATGACAAAATCGTGCGTCTTCTTCCTCAGCTTTTGCATAAGTATCAGGTTGTTCATCAGGTTGGTGAAAATAATTTCGAGGAAGTCAGTCGTATGGCAGGGGAGCTTGGTTATAAGGTGGGGCATGACGGATATTATGCCGCGCCATTTTTCAAAGAAGAATTGATAGATATTCTGGCAGCTGCTGATTTGGTCATTTCGAGGGCCGGGAGCACATCTATCGCGGAAATCGCCGCTAATAAAAAGCCAGCTATTATTATCCCATTGGAAACTTCCGCTAGCGATCACCAAAGAATGAATGCCTATTCTTTGGCGCGAATCGGTGGTTGTGTGGTGATGGAGGAGAATAATATGGGGGAACATATGCTATTGGAAAAAATTGATGAAATTATGGACAACGAAGCATTGCGCAATAGCCTCTCAGCGAATATTGGGACTTTTTACCATCCGGATGCGGCAGAAAAAATCGCAGATGGAATTTTAGGAATGATTAAAGAATAATTTGAACAATAAAATATTTATTAAACATGTCTCTAGAAAGAGGTAATCTATATAATTTTAGCAATATCAAAGAAGCCGAAGCGTCCTATAAAAGCAGACGCGATTTGGTTTTAGATAAAATAATAGAAATTGGTAGTCATGCGAGTGCTCCAGAGCTCTTGGATATTCAAAGAATAAAACTACGCGGAAAAATAAAAGAGGGCTTTATTGATAGGGAGTATTTGTTGAAGTATAATTGGCCGACTGAAAAAATACTAATCACTGAAGATATTGTGGACTTCCTTTTGCCCCAAAAAAATAGCCAAAAAATAGAAAGAAAAGAAGTGCTGATGCCAGAAATAAAAAAGCTTAATAAAGTTATCCTGCCAACTAAGGAAGGCGCCGCTCCAGAAGCTAGGGATAATAATGGAATGGAAAAGAAAAGAATTTTCCCCCGCTTCGAAATGTTGGTTGACTTTTTAGCTCAAAATGGCATAAAGCCCGATCAATACTTTTGCTATCAAGGAGAAAATAATCCAGAAATGATGCGTAATGAAAGTTATATTATGTTTATTATTCCTGAACTCAAAAAAATGGTCCTGGTTTGCGATGAAGAGGGCAATGCTTCCTATATTATCCATACTGCTCCGAACGCAGCAGAATTTCAAAAATTGAAAAAGGACGAAGAAATGGAAGAAAATGAAAGAGATCCCTCATTGTACGTTTCGATGTCAAAGCCGGATTTGCAGGCCCTGAAAAAAGAATTTTCCTTAGTTTCTTGGGTGAAATGGGACGAAGCTAATTGGACTATGGTGATGGCGGATGATCTGACTAAAAAGGTTGATATGGCGATTTCCCGAGAGGAGATTTCTTCTTTTCTGGAAAGTTATGGCGATTTATTGCAGAAAGAAAATGGCGAATCTGGCAATGACGGAGTGGCTCCAGAGGGCTGGATGACAAATGGCAATATATCTGGTCTATGGAAGAAAGATTTCTATTCTATTAAGAATATAGCTAATAGATATCGAGAAACTAATCCTGAGTGGTTCAAGTTTTTCGGTAGTGGAAAAATAAGTAGGCGGGAATATTATTCTGATGAGCTAGTATTAGCGATAAAAAAGGAATTAGCGGACCGCAATTCCCTGGGACACTGGATGACAAATCGTGGCTTATGCGCTGCGACCGGAAGAACGGCGAGGTTGATCAAAAAGCTGACAGACAAATATAGGAGTACTAATCCGGAGTGGTTTAAGAATCTTACAAGTAAGGTTGGCAGGGAAAGGGAATATTTTTCTCCTGAACTAAGCGAGAAAATAATAAAAGAATTGGATGGGTATGAGGTTGCTCCAGAAGGATGGATGACAAATCGGAGCTTGAAAGATAAATTGGGAAGAAGCTCCCAGTTGGTTAAGGCAACAGCGGGAAAATATAAACAAGAGCATCCAGATTGGTTCAAGTTTTTCTTGGGTAATAATAAAACCAATAGGGAGCATTACTCTCCTGTCTTAGTGGACATGATTGAAAAAGAGTTAAATGAATATGCATTAGCTCCTGAAGGTTGGATGGTTAATAAGGCTCTCGCAATTCTTGTTGATAAGGAGTTTAGTACTGTACAAAAAGCGGTGAATCCTTATAAAAAAACTAATCCGGATTGGTTCAAGTTTTTTCTGGGTAAGGGCGGTAGTGCGGGAGAACACTACTCCCCAGAGTTAGTAGAAGCAATAAGGAAGGAATTTGGTAAATATGATGTGGCTCCAGATGGATGGTTGACGAGTGGAGCCACCGCAACTCTTGTTGGCAAGAACGCTGAAACAGTAAGAAAAGTAGCGGCTAGCTATAGAAAAGCAAATCCTGAATGGTTTAAGTTTTTCCTAGCCAAGCGAGGTGGCTTAGTGGAACATTATTCTCCTGATTTGTTAGTAATAATAAAAAACAAATTCAGTCAGTATGAGCTAGCACCAGATAGTTGGGTGAATACTAAAGAGGTGCTTGATTCTTTCAAGAGAGATGCTAAGATGGTGCGAAGAGTGCTAGACAGCCACAGAGAGACTAATCCGGAATGGTACAAGCTATTCCTAGATAAACGAGGGATAGTAACGGAGCATTATTCCGCAGAGTTAGTAGCAAAAGTTAGGAGTGACTTAGAAATTAAGCATTAACCAGTGCATATATGGATATTGGAAAATTGAAAAAAGTTTATGTAATCGGCATCAAGGGTTCTGGTGTCGTCGGCGTGGTGGAAATTTTGAACTCCAGAGGAATCGAAGTGACTGGTTCGGATACGGCGGAAAAATTTTTTACGGATGATGTTTTGCAAAAAAACAAGATCAAATATTTCGAAAATTTTTCAGTTGAAAATATTCCTGAGGACGTTGATTTGGTGATTTATTCTACTGTCTATAATGTGAAAAACAATGTCGAATTTCAGGAAGCCTTGAAGAGAAAATTGCCTATGCTTAGTTATCCCGAGATGCTCGCTCAGCTGTTTAATGTTAAATATGGCATTGCGATTTGCGGGACACATGGAAAAACGACCACTTCAGCATGGCTTGCTAATACCTTGAAAGAGCTTGGCGCGAATCCTTCGGCTGCGATTGGTAGTCGAGTGACAAATTGGGGTGGCAACGCACTGATTGGAGCTGGTGAATTTTTCGTGATGGAGGCGGATGAGTATCAAAATAAATTAGCGCGCTATAATCCTAATGGCGTCATCCTGACGAGTTGTGATTATGATCATCCGGATTTTTTCCTTGATTTTGACTCGTACAAGCAAGTGTTTAAGGATTTTGTGGCGCGTATTCCCAAAACTGGTTTTTTGGTTGTTCATGGGGATGCGACGAATACATTGGAAGTTGCAAAATCAGCTACTTGTGCGGTTTTGACTTATGGTTTTTCGGATGATTGTGATTATCGTATTTCTAATTTAGAATTAAAGAAGGAAAATGGATTACATACTCAATCGTTTGATGTATCTCAGGGAGAGGATGTTTTCGGTAGATTTAAGATTAGATTGGTGGGGAAGCATAATGCATTGAATGCTCTTGCTGTAATTGTAGTTTGTTATAAACTTAATTTTAGTGTAGAAAAAATCCAGGAAACACTTGAGTTATTTCGTGGGACATCGAGAAGATTTGAATTTATTGGTTTGAGGCATGGCGCAATTCTAATCGATGATTATGGGCATCATCCAGATGAAATTAGAGCGACGCTGAGCGCTGCGCGTGGTCTATATCCGGAAAAAAATATTTGGGCGGTTTTTCATCCGCACACCTTCACTCGCACTAAAGCTTTACTTTCTGAATTTTCACAAAGTTTTGCTGATGCGGACAGGGTAATAATTTTGGATATCTATGGTAGTGCGCGTGAGGCGCAGGGCGGTATACATTCCAAGGACTTGGTGGAGCTGGTTAATAAATATGATAGGGGAAAAGCGGAGCACATTGCAACAATTGATGAAGCAGTAGAATTTTTGGCCAGTAAGATTGGCGCAGAGGATGTCGTCATTGCTATCGGCGCGGGAAATGTTTGGGAGGTAGTATTTAAGTTGAAAGAAAAATAAAAATATAGTTAAAATAAAAATGCCAAAATATGTATTCGCCTCGGGCGTAAAAAAACAAATTTATAATCTTACTCCAGAAGAAGTATTAAGAAAATTCAATTCAAACCAGGATGGATTGAGTTTGGATGAATCAAGAAATAGGTTAATCGAGTTTGGGGAAAATAAGATCACTAAAAAGCAAAACTGGAAATTATTAAAATTGATTTTCGCTCAGTTTAATGATGCGCTGGTTTGGATTTTGCTTGTGGCAGCGGGACTGGCTTTGGCTTTTGGGGAATATCGCGACGCGACAATCATTTCTATCATTGTTCTTCTTAACGCTACAGTTGGTTTTTTTCAGGAATTCAAAGCGGACCGAGTTTTAGAAAGCATCAAAAAGTTAACAGCTAGCTACGCGCTTGTGTTTCGTTTGAGCGAGAAAAGACAGCTTGATACGAAGTTGGTTGTCCCTGGGGATATTGTTTTTATTGCGGCTGGCGATAGTATCGCAGCGGATGGATATATTTTGGAAAGCTATGACTTGAAAGTTAATAGTTTTATTTTTACTGGAGAATCGAAACCAAAAAGGAAAGAATCAAAAATAATCGAGGACAACGGTGTAGTTTTTGCTGATATTGATAATATGGTTTTTATGGGGGAAACGGTGGCAACTGGCGAAGCAAGATTTGTGGTGACAGGCACTGGAATGAATACGGAGCTTGGGCGCATCGCGCATCTCACTCAAGAAGTTGAAAATGATCTGACGCCACTGCAAAAGCAAATGCGCACGCTTGGAAGGGATGTGACAATACTTTCTGTTTTTATCGGCATTGTAGTTCTTGTTGCTGGGCAATATTTCAAAATGTCTCTCTATCAGAATTTTCTGTTCGCGTTGGCTCTTTCTGTTTCTGTTGTCCCCGAGGGGTTGCCAGCGGCCATTTCCGTGGCGTTGTCTTTTGGTATGAAGCGCCTTATTAAGGAAAATGTGTTGGCCAAGAAATTAAATGCTGTTGAGACTCTTGGTTCAGTTTCCATGATTTGTACGGATAAAACCGGAACGATTACTCGCAACGAATTGGCTGTGACGAGGATTGTAATCAATGGAGAGATTTTGGAGCTGGACGGAGCAGGATATGTTCCCATTGGAAATTTTTACTATAAGAGTGAAAAAATTGATCCGAAAGTCGTTTCTAATCTGGAATTGCTATTTAAAATAGGAACACTTTGCAATGATGCCAGTCTTGCGTATGACGAAAAAAGTTATAAGATAATTGGCGATCCGACGGAGGGAGCGATCATTGTGGCAGGGCAAAAATATAATAAGACAAAGAAGTTTTATGAACGAGGGGAGAGGAAAGTTGATGAAAATCCATTTTCTTCAGAGCGGATGCGGATGAGCGTGATATATGAAAATGTTAAAACAATCTCCTATGTCAAAGGCTCACCAGATGTGATGATTGATCTTTGCGATTTTGTTAAAATCGGTGAAAGTATTTTGCCTTTCAATGAGGAAGAAAAGAATATTGCCAGATTGATGTATGATCAAATGTCAAAAGATGCACTGCGTGTTTTGGCTTTTGCTTATCGTGATCTAGGCGGATTTTCAAAAAATAAATATTTACTGGAAGCGGAAAAAGGGTTAGTTTGGGTGGGAATGATGGCGATGATTGATCCGCCACGTGCGAATGTTGGTAGCGCAATCGTCGAATGTAGAGATTTAGGCATCAGTGTCGTTATGATCACGGGCGATTATGAAATAACGGCGCGTGCAATTGCGGAAAATATTGGACTTATTAGTAAGCAAGATGCAAAAAATAATTTAGTTATAAATGGGAAAGAATTAGACACGCTCAAGGATAAGGAGCTATACCAAAGAATTAAAAATGGCTCCTGTATTTTCGCGCGGATTGCGCCGGAACAGAAACTGCGGATTGCGACCATACTAAAGAAAAATGGCGAGGTGATTGCAATGACAGGGGATGGAGTGAATGATGCACCCGCGCTCAAAAAAGCCGATATTGGTGTCGCCATGGGAATCATCGGTACGGACGTTTCGAAAGAAGCGGCAAGTATGATTCTTATGGACGACAATTTTGCCTCAATTGTGAAAGGTGTGCGAGTTGGCCGAACGGTTTTCCAGAATCTCAAAAAATTTGTACACTACGTTTTTACTTCCAATGCTAGCGAGTTATTTACGGTGATTATCGGCGTGCTTTTGCAAATTCCTTCTCCAATTTCGGCTGTGCAAATTTTGGCAGTCGATTTGGGGACAGATATCTTCCCGTCCTTCGCGCTTGGCCTTGAGCCAGAAGAGCCGGGAACATCAAAAACGGGATTGAATTCCAAAAATAGCGTGATGAGTTTTGGCGGTTTTCGCCGGATTATCTATCTTGGATTGATTATGGCAACAGGCGCGGTCGTAGCGTTTATTTGGTCAATGCTTCGTGGTGGCTGGTATTTTGGTGAGAGTTTTTCTGTGGATAGTGTCTTGTATCTTAAATCGACTACAGCGGCTTACGCGGTCCTTTCGATGACACAGATGGCCAATCTTTTGCAGGCGCGTAGCGAAACACTTTCACCGTTCCAATTAGGATTTTTCAAGAATATTTATGCGATTGGTTCGATCGTAGTATCCTTTGTGATCTTGCTTCTTTTTATGTATTTGCCGTTCTGCCAGGAATATCTACGGATGCTTCCGATTGATGGGAAGGATTGGCTTGTTGTTTTAGGCTCATTTTTGGCGGTCTTTTTCTGGGAAGAAGTGCGTAAAGATGATGGGCGGAAGGGAGTATGATTTGGAAGATTTTTGTGCTAGAATGGTGGTATAAATAGAGCCAAGATAATTCTATGCTAACCATTCAAAAAAACATTCCACTTGCACCGCTTACCACTTTCAAAATCGGCGGACCGGCGAAGTTTTTTTGTGCAGCAAAAAATGAAGGTGAGCTTTTGGAGGCGTTGGATTTCGCTAAAGAAAGTAAATTAGAAATTTTTATGCTTGGTGGTGGAAGTAATATTCTTTTTAGTGATAAAGGTTTCGATGGATTGGTGATTAAACTGCAAGGATCAGAAGGTATTAGCCAGAATGTAATTAAGTTGAATGGAGAATTAATTGAATGTTGGGTTGGGGAGAGTTTGGCGAGTGTCGTTAGTTTTGCCAAGGAAAATAATTTAGTTGGAATGGAATGGGCAGTGGGAATTCCGGGCACGGTTGGAGGAGCGGTGCGTGGTAACGCGGGGGCTTTTGGTGGACAGATGGCAGATAATATTGAGAGTGTAAAGGTTTTTGATATTTCCAGTGAGTCTCTCGGTGTATTAGAATATAAAAATGCCGATTGCGAATTTTTCTATCGAACAAGCTTGTTTAAAAAAAATCCTAGTCTGATCGTAATATCCGTAAAATTGAAAATGGAAAAAGGAGAAAACGAAGCAATTGAAAGCAGGATGCAGGAAATTATAAAAGTGCGCACAGAGCATCAGCCAAAAGGTTTTAGTTCTGGTAGTTTTTTTCAAAATCCAGTGACAGAAAATCAAGAATTAATTGCGGGATTCGAAAAGGATACTGGGGCAAAAGCTAGGGACGGAGTGATTCCGGCTGGCTGGCTGATTGAAGAAGCTGGTTTCAAGGGAAAGAAAATTGGCGGAGTGATGGTGAGTGAGAAACATGCTAATTTTTTCATCAACGACGGAACGGGCACTGCAGAGGATGTTGTAATTCTTGCCGGAATAATCAAGCAGAAGATACGGGAAGAATTTGATACTCAAATCAAAGAAGAGATCATTTATGTCGGATTCTAGCTATAGATTAGGCTAATTAACATATCGGGGTTTTAGGGAAAATGTCATCTTCCTCATAATCTCGATCAAAAACATATGGTAGTTAAAAAACCACAAAGCATGAGGATGATGTTTAAGGGCATGGACTCGGACAAGAAGGCCGAGGCCTATATTGAAAAAAGATTACAAAAAGTCAATCGAATAATCAAGAATGTTTTGGAGTTTGAGGTGGAAATTTGCCTGGATAAAAAGGGCAAATATCGTGTAGAATTAATGGTAAAAACTCCCTATGCGCTTTACCGTGCGGAAGAAATATCCGAAAGCATTGAAGGCTCAGCTGACATTGCTTGCGAAGAATTGACCATGCAAATCGTCAAGGACAAGAGCAAGATGGTCGACCTCAAAAGACGCGGCGCAAGATCACTGAAGAAAAAAATCGTACTGGATGAGGACTCGCGGTTTAAGAAATAAAATGAAATTTTAGAAAGTTAATTTTTAAAAGGGGAATAAAATGAAGGATTTTTTTAAGCCAAATAAGACAATTATCATCATATTGGTTATGGTTATCATTTTTGTGGGTGCTATTTTTGTCGCCCCTCAGTTAATAGGCCCGGGAGGTGAGAATTGCTTCGGTGGCTGTAGATCACCTATAATCGATGTCGTTACAAGGAAAATTCTTTGGCTTATTTTTATTCCGTTAGGCTTTGTTCTACATTCTATCGGTGTTGGTGGTCCTGACGATTTTCTTGATGGATTGGCTATGCTTTTTTCGGTATTGGCGTATCTTTACCTAATTTCATGTATTTTAAATTTTATAATTTATAAAATTAGAACAAGAAATGAAGAAATTAGTTACGAAAAACAAAAAAGCGATGCCATTACTAGTGTGCTTATCGTTGTCTTAGTAATTATTGCAGGAATTATAGAATTAGTATTTTCAAGAAAAATGTAAATAAAAAGTTGACTTGACAGGCTTGACCATTTTTTGCTAGAGTGAAAGTGTAAATATTTTAAACACATGAACAGCGCCAAAAGAACAATGAACGTTGGTTTACCGGTTCTGGCAAGGGCAGGCTGCTTTTGTGTGTTTGGAATCGGAGATTAAACTTCATTATTGCAAACAGACATAAGACAGCTTGCCTTTTGCGAGCTGTTTTTTCGTTCTTTGGTGGATGTGTGTCTGTTTTTTTACTCTATTATTTCAACGAAAATGAAAGGAGAAAAGTTATGGACTATGAAATTGGGAAGCTCAATCAGGTGCAGGCGAAAAAAGTATATCTTCTTTTGGAAAAAATCGGTATTGAGAAAACTGTTAATGAAATTTTAACATCTCGATGTCTTGTGGCGACCAATGAAAATGAGGAAATCGTATCTTTTGCAGAAGCTACAGGACAGGATAAGGCCGATGTTTATTACTTCAAGGATTTTAGTCGAGGGGAGAAAACAAAAATAAAGACCAGTTTCTTTGCGGTAATTTTCAACAAAAAGACATGGGAAAACGAAATGCATACCAGGACAGGAAGTGTTAGGCAAGAAGCACCCTATATGTTTCCTGGAGGGTGAGATTTTTCCGAGTAAAAACAGAAAAATTATGAGAGCGGTCAACGCGCCGCTCTCATAATGAAATTTTTGATGAATGGATGATAAATTGACCCATAGAGCGGTCTATAATATACTTAGATAGAAAGGTGGATGCCTCTTTTCGTGTCATCCTTCGCAGGAATGACAATTATAATAATTATTAAAAAACCAGAATGAAACAATCACAACTATTTTCCAAAACCAACAAAGTCGCGCCTAAAGATGAGGAAAGTATTAATGCTCAACTGCTTATCCGCGGAGGCTATGTCGACAAGTTAATGGCTGGGACATATTCCTATTTGCCCCTTGGTTGGCGAACATATAAGAAACTGGAAGAAATTATTCGAGAAGAAATCAATGCCGTTTCTGGTCAGGAAATTTTTATGCCCTCGATGCATCCAAAAGAGAATTGGGAGAAAACTGGCCGTTGGGATGGACTCGACGTTCTCGTTAAGGTTGGATTGGGCGAAGAAAGGAATATGGCACTGGCTCCGACACATGAAGAAGTGGTGGCGCCGTTGGCAAAAAAAATCGTTGAGTCTTATAAGGATTTGCCAAAAGCTGTCTATCATTTTCAGAATAAATTTCGAGGAGAAAAAAGAGCGAAATCGGGGATTCTGCGTTTGCGCGAATTTATCATGAAAGATCTTTATTCGTTCCACGCCGATCAGGCTGATCTTGATGCATACTACGACCGAGTGGCGCAAGCCTATAAAAATATCTTTGAACGAGCGGGGATTGGCGCGCAGACCTATTTTACCTATGCCTCTGGTGGAACATTCGCTAAATATTCTCATGAATTTCAAGCAGAAACAGAAGCTGGCGAGGACACGATTTATGTTTGCGATGCTTGCCACATTGCTATCAACAAGGAAATTATTGAAGATTTAGAGCATAAATGTCCTCTTTGCGGTGATGCAAGCCTGCGTGAAACAAAAGCTGTTGAGGTGGGCAATATCTTTAAGCTTGGTACAAAGT
>JBAXPY010000005.1:0-31159 GCA_037132035.1 Candidatus Moraniibacteriota bacterium
TATTTTTTAACTCTAGCTAAATTTTAACATTTTTGCTTAAAAAGCAACAGGTCTATTACACGACCAATGGGGAGGATCCAGATTCAGCATCAACATTGTATATTGATGCTATTTCCATATCGCATTCAATGACGCTTAAAGCTATTGCGATCAGAGACGGGGCGGCGGATAGTGAGATTATGAAAGAGACATATAATATTGTTACAGGAAAGATAGTGGAGTCCTTGTCTCCAGCCGTTTTGGGTCAGGATTATCAAGCTGGATATATTTCTATTGAGGGGGATTCTCCAGTGGCAACAAGCAAGATTACGTTTAATGTTAATTATTCTTTTTTGTCTGATAATATTGCCATTACTTTCCCAACAGGAACCGAAGTGACGAAAGTTGGTGGTGGAGATATTGACTTAACAGCACTTACTGCTTATGATTTAACAGCTGAAATCAATAGGTCCCTTGGGGGGTATAACTCTCCAGGGGTTGTACGTTTCGGAATAGAGGGAATGAACCTCAATTTTTCTCATCCAGTGACAGTAACTATAAAGGTAGGGGATTCTTCCAATGGAAAAACGCTGGATGTCTTTTTCAAAAATGAAGGCGCAAATGATTGGAATAAGCAAACTACTTGCGTGGTAACTGGAGGAATGTGTACTTTCCAAACAACACATGCGACGTTATTTTCAGCTGGAGAGCTTCCACCAGGCAGCGAAGGAGTATTTATTGACACAGCTGTTTCTTTTTCGAGTGATGTGAAAGACGGCAAGACAAATAAAGAAAAAATAGCGATCAAATTTAAAAATATTGCAGATGCAACGAAATTTATCGTTTCGCATCATAGAAATTTTTCTGGAGCAGATTGGAAATCAATTAAAGATAAGGTTACTATTCGATTTGATAATTCTGAGAAAATAAAAAGAACCTATTATGTGAAGTTTAGTACCGTGGATGGGAGAGAGTCTCAGGTATTTAAAAAGTCGGTAGCCTTCACTCCCGATCCATTAAGAATTATAAAAAACTCAAAACATATAGTGCGTCGAGGAGAGGTGTTTAGCCAGTCTGGAAAGGCTTTCTCAAAAGATGCCCTTTTGTTTTTGTATTTTTCTAAGCCCGGTGGTGGATTTTATGCGCCAGTGCCAATAACAACTGACAAAAAGGGTACATTTGATATGCAATATGACTGCCATAAACCTATTGGAACATATAATTGGTATGCTGTGGATGTTAAGACGGGGAAGAAATCAAAAACAATAAATTATCTTGTGCAATAGTTTGAGCGTTGATGACTCTGTATTTCTAAGAATCTGGAATTAAATGATATTAAAAAAGAAAAAAATTATTCTTGCCATTTTTGTTATTCTGGGACTCTTTGCTGCTGGTTATTTCATATTAAAAAGTTGGCAGGGGAAAAAAAATAGCACGCACAATATTATTAGGAAGCCGGATAGTATAGAAGAGAAAAATATTAGTAGCTCAGGGGAAAGAACGGCTACTATTAGCCCTGAAGAGAATTCTAAGGTCAACTCTCCTAATGATGACTCCGATGATGTTGACATAGCAGAAGATGAAACAGTCGATATCGCAGAGAGTTCCTATTTGGACCTGGATGATGCTGATTGTAGTAATAATTGCTCGGAGTATGATGAGCCTTATGATTTGGGGTATTGTAAAGAATATTGCGGTATAGAAAGTGTTAAGTTGATAACTGATGACTGCGATGGCTTAGATGGTTTGGAGCAAGACTACTGTTTTAAGCATATGGCTCAAAAAAATAAGGATCTCTCGGTTTGTCAGGTCATTTTGGATGAAAATATCAAACAAGCGTGCAATAAACAAGCGAACTAACCTATAAATGGCAAATAGTTCTATTAATAAAGAATGATTCTCTGGTTTTTTCAAAGACAGTTTATACTTTAAGCTGTTTTTTGGTTTTATAGACAAAGCGCTTCTTTCCATTATGTATAAAATAAAGTATAATTAAATCATGAATATCAAAATAAATCATATCGCAAAAATGGAAGGTCATGCTGGCTTTATGGCAAGCGTGATAAAGGGTGATGTTAAATCGGCCAAGTTGCAGGTGCAAGAGGGAATTCGTCTTATCGAAGGCGTTCTCGTTGGGCGGGAGTATAAGGACATGCCTCTTGTCGCTCAACGTATTTGTGGGATTTGTCCTGTCGTGCACAATCTTACTTCGATTAAGGCATTGGAAAATGCCATGGGCGTAACTGTAACATATGAGACGGAAAAGCTGCGAACACTTATGGAATATGCGCAGTTCATTCATTCTCATTCACTGCATCTCTTTTTTCTGTCTCTAGCTGATTTCTTGGATATGGATAATGACATTGAGCTCGTGAGTAAATACCCTGAAGAGGCGAAGAAAGCAATCAAACTTCGTGAATTTGGAATGGAGATAGTGAAGGTGGTTGGCGGGAGGGTTGTGCATCCACTGACCAATGAGGTGGGTGGGTTTAAGAAGGCTCCAGATAGGGAGCTCCTGAAAGGAATACTTAAAAATTCAGAGGATATTTTGCAAATAGCATTGGAACTGGGAGAGTTTTTTCGCGGCATCAAAATACCAGTTTTTTCGCGAGAGACTGAATATGTTTCACTGGACAAGAGAGGAGAATACGCGATTTATGATGGGGATATAATTTCCAATTTTGGTTTGCATATCCCGGTGGAAAAATTTGAAGCCAACTTTTTGGAACTGCAAAAACAGAATGAGATAATTAAAAGAGTGGAGCACGATGGAAAGAGCTATATGATAGGAGCGATTGCGCGAATAAACAACAATAGGGTTAAGCTACGGTTGAAGGCTTCAGAATATCTGAAAAGTCTGGGATGGAGTTTCCCTGATTACAATCCTTTTCACAATATCCTGGCGCAAATGGTGGAAGTTATTCATTCGATTGAGGAATCAAGAAGAATTATGTTGGAGCTATTGAATAGTGATTTAGAAGAGGTCGTGACAAAAGAATATACCATTAAAGAAGGTGAGGGTTCGGCAGCAGTGGAAGCGCCACGCGGAACACTCTATTATCACGTCGATGTTGACGCCAAGGGTTATGTTAAAAACGTGAACATCATTACTCCAACCGCTCAGTTTTTGTCTAATCTGGAAGATGATATCGCCGCATATATTCCTCAAATCTTGAAATTAAAAGATAAGGAAAAAGAAAAAAAGTTGCGCGCGTTCATTCGTGCCTATGATCCGTGCATTTCTTGTGCAGTACATTAAACAGCTAACAGTGATCAGAAACCAGCGAACAGTAATAATATATTTTAAAAATAGTGGCAGTAATAGTGATTTTTTTGTTCACTGTTTCTTGCTCACTGTCTATTGTTTATGACCGAACTAAATCAAATCTACAAGTGTAACATTTGTGGGAACATAGTTGAAATGACACATGGGGGCGCGGGGGAGTTGGTTTGCTGTGGGGCGCCAATGGAGCAGCAATTTGTCAAAACGGAAGATGATGGAATGGAGAAGCATAAGCCAATGATTGAAAAAAATGATACTGGTGTGATTGTACGTGTCGGAGAGATTGCTCATCCAATGGAGAGTGAACATTATATTGAATGGATCGAGGTTGTTACGGAACATCGGGTATATCGCAAATATCTAGAGCCGGGATCAGAGCCTCAAGCGGAGTTTTTCTTGGAGGCAGAGCACCTTGTAGCGCGGGCTTATTGTAATGTTCATGGTCTTTGGGTTAGCTAGGTTAATTGTTAAAGTAAGAATCGGTATGCATGATTTTATATTGGCAAAAGAAGTAATTGATGAGCTTGGCGCGATAGCCAAGGAAAAGTCGTTGACGAAAATAAAGAAAGTTAAACTTGAAATTGGTTTGATTAGTTTGGCGCATGATGGTCATCTGGAACACACAGAAGATATTAGTGTTGAAAATTTGCAGTTTGGTCTTGCAAGTATTGCAAAAAATACAGAATTTGAGAATGTGGCATTTGCAATTAAAAAAGTAGCGGGGGGCAGCTGGAAGATAACAGATATCGAAGTATAATAATTTACATAATACAAACATGTTGCATGAAGCAAGGCTCAAAAAGAGAATTGTTACATGTTGTATGTTGCATACTACATGACAAAAATTGCAATCAATGGCTTTGGTCGAATTGGTAGACCAAGTCTAAAAATCGCCTTTGAAAAAGAAGACTTGGAAGTCGTCGCAATCAATGATCTTACTGACCTCAAGACTGCTGCGCATCTTTTTAAATATGACTCTAGTTATGGTCGCTATGCCCATGAAGTAAATGTGGATGAGGAGAATTCAGAATTGATCATAGATGGAACTAGGATTAAATTTTTTTCCGAGAAGGACCCTGAAAAATTGCCCTGGAAAGAGTTGGGAATTGACATTGTTCTTGAATGCACTGGGGTTTTTGAGAATCGTGAAAAGGCAGGCAAGCACCTAGAGGCTGGTGCGAAGAAAGTGATTCTTAGTGCGCCACCAAAAGATGATATTCCAATTTTTCTTCTTGGAGTCAATGAAAATGAATATGATCCGTCCGAAGCGATTATTTCCAATGGTTCTTGTACGACCAATTGTCTCGCTCCAATAATTAAGATCTTAGATGATAATTTCGGTCTAGAGAAAGGTTTTATGACTACTACCCATTCTTATACAAACGATCAGCGCATTTTGGATTTGCCACATAAAGATTTGCGACGAGCAAGGGCAGCAGCTCTTAGCATCATTCCAACAACAACCGGTGCAGCAAAAACTGTAGGCAAGGTCATGAAGCATTTGGAGGGTAAATTGGATGGAATCTCTCTGCGTGTTCCAACTCCAGTTGTTTCCATTGTTGATTTTATTTGTAATTTAAAGAAAGATGTGACGGTAGATGAGTTGAATAATGCTTTTCGTGATGCAGCGCAAAACGATATGAAAGGAATTCTATCAGTAACTGATGAGGGATTGGTGTCTATGGATTTTAAGGGAGATGCGCATAGCGCAATTGTAGACCTTCCGCTTACAATGGCTAATGGTAACTTGGTTAAGGTTGTCGGTTGGTATGATAATGAATGGGGTTATTCTAATCGGCTCGTGGAAATGGCTGCATATATTAGTAATAAATAAAAAAATGTACGATATAATTATCAAAAATGCTAATATTATTGATGGAACTGGAAATGCGGCATTTCGGGCAGATATTGGCATTCGAGAGGACGAGATTCGAAAAATTGGAGAATTGGGCGATGAGCGAGCGAGTGTTGAGATTGATGCTCAGGGTAAGATGGTTTGCCCTGGATTTATTGATGTGAATAACCACAGTGATACATATTGGCGGATTTTTTTGAATCCTCACTTGGAAAGTTTGATATATCAAGGCATTACAACGATTGTTGGTGGAAATTGCGGGACATCACTCGCGCCATTGGCAACTCCGGCAACGATTGATGCGATTCAAAAATGGGTGGATGTTAAAAAAATCAATATTAGTTGGTTGAAAGTTGAGGAATTATTTTCAGTTCTTGAAGAAAAGAAGATCTCATCAAATTTTGCAACGCTAGTCGGGCACGCTACGCTTCGTCGAGGAGTCATTGGTGATGAGGTGCGCAGTCTTTTACCAAAAGAGATTGAGGCCCTAAAGAAATCGCTAGAGAATGCTATGAAAGAGGGAGCGCTTGGGATGTCGACAGGACTGATATATTCCCATGCAAGACTAGCTCCTTATGATGAGCTTTTGACACTAGCCAAAATTGTAAAGAAATATAAAGGGGTGTATGCGACACATATTCGATCGGAGCAAGGAGATATTGTTGAAGCGATTGAGGAGGCGCTTCGTGTTGCTAGGGAATCGGGCGTAAGATTGCAAATTTCACATTTGAAGGTTATCGGAGAAAAGAATTGGTCAAAGATGGGTGAGGTATTGGATTTGATTGGCAAAGCAAAAGAAGAAGGAATTGATGTGACCTTTGATGTCTATCCCTATACTTCAACAGGATCGGTTCTATATTCTTTTTTGCCGATTTGGATTTCAGAGGGAGGAAAAAGAATAATGCTTCATCGATTGAAAGACCCAGTTATTCGAGCTAAGATAATTGATGAAATGCGCGAATCAGATTTTGACTATTCTAAGATTGAGATTGCCATTTCTCCACTTAACAAAACCTTGGCGCGACATAGCATTTCTGAAATTGCACAAAGTCAGGAAAGATCTGTCGAAGAGGTGATTATAGATATCCTAGTTGCTTCTGAAGGTATGGTGGTCACTTCCGTGGAGGTTTTGAGCGAAGAGAATGTGAGACAAGCTATCGCGCACCCACTATCTTTTATTGCAACGAATGGCTCGGGATATGACATCTTTCATGCCAAAACGGGAGAGCGGGTACATCCGCGTAATTTTGGGTCATTCGTCAAGGTATTGGAAAAATATGTTAAAAAAGAGAAGCTTTTGAGTTGGGAATTGGCAATTTGCAAAATGACATCAGCGCCAGCATTAAAGTTTGGCATTAAAAAAAGAGGGGTCTTGAAAAAAGGTTATTTTGCTGATATAGTGATTCTTGATCGGGATAAGCTTAAAAGTCCAGCTACGATTGAAAATCCCTATCAATACTCCCAAGGCGTTGAGTTTGTTATAGTCAATGGAGAAATCGTGCTTGCTGATTCTGTGTATAACGGGAACAGGAACGGGCGTGTGATTAAACGCTAAACCTAAGATGAAGCCAATCCCAAAAACATTTGAATTTAAAGAAATCACCCTGGAGCCAGAAAAAGCCAGGGTTGTTTTTGATTATTTGGTAACATTTAGCAATCAAGAAGCGATTCAATTTTCGGAAAGCATTATTTTCCCGCAAAATTTTTCAGTCAAAAAGATTCCAGCCGAGCTTTTAGAAAACTTGCTGACAGGTCTGCAACTTATCTTGGGCATAAGTTACTATAAAACATATTGTCCGCCAAAAATCAAAACAGCATTTACGCTTTCTAAAGAACAGGCAGATTTTTGGGATGTGGTCTATCGCAAAGGCTTGGGAGAATTTTTTTATCGCAATAAGATTGACTCGCGAAATTTGATTAAATTTCCTTTTGGGAGAAATGTGAAACCAGCGGCGCAGAGAATGAGGATGAAAAATAGGGCGCTTGTCGGTGTTGGTGGCGGAAAGGATTCTATCGTTGCTGCGGAGCTTTTAAAATCTCACGGGCTAGATATTGCAGCGCTACTTATTGAGACGCAAAAAGAGGATCAAATCTCCAGAAATATTATAAGCAAGTTGAAAATTGGTGAGTTGGTAATTTCAAGAGAGATGGACGAGAAAATCTTTGGAGAACTTCCGGGGGCCTATAACGGTCATATCCCGATCTCGGCTATTTTTGCTTTTTTAGGCTATTTGGCAGCTGTTTTATATGATTACTCATACGTGATTGTGGGTAATGAGTATAGCAGTAATTTTGGGAATATTGATTATCTCGGAGAAGAAGTTAATCATCAATGGAGTAAATCGGGAGAATTTGAAAAGCTCTTTCAAGATTATGCTAAGAAATTCATTTGTCCAGATATTTTGTATTTTTCCCTTTTGCGTCCCTATTATGAAATTCGTATTGTGGAGATGTTTGCGAGATATAAGAAATATTTTCCCTTTTTCACGAGTTGTAATCGGAACTTTCGTGTTCAAAAGGAGCGACCGAAAACGCTTTGGTGCGGTGAGTGTCCTAAGTGTGTTTTTGTCTGGACATTGCTTTCAGCATTCCTTGAAAAAAAGGAATTGGTGAAAATTTTTGGAAAAAATTTATATGAAGATGAAAAATTATTAGCGGTATTTTCTGATATCTTGGGCTATGGGAAGATGAAGCCCTTTGATTGTGTTGGCACATTCGACGAAACGCGAGCAGCATTGTTTTTTGCTAAAGACAAATTTCGAGATAGTTTTATTGTGAGTAAGTTTATTGGTAAAATAAAGAATTCTGGGAAACTTTTGGAAAAAGTTTTAACGGCAAATACTGCGGAAACGTTGCCAGCTGAGTTTAAATTATATGGCGCTAAGAATGTTTTAATCTTGGGTTATGGCAAGGAGGGTGCGGTAAGTGAAAAATATCTCAAGAAATATTTTCCCAAAATAAAGATTGATGTCGCGGATAAAACGACTGATAAAAATTATCTAAAAAGACAAAAGAGCTTTGACTTAGCCATAAAAACGCCGGGTATCAATAAAGAGCTTCTAGCAATTCCATATACGACCGCAACGAATTTGTTCTTTTCGCAAGTAAAAAATATCACAATTGGAGTGACAGGGAGTAAAGGCAAGAGCACGACAGCTTCACTGATTTATAATATCTTAAAGGAAGCGGGAAAAAAAGTGCGTCTGGTTGGTAATATTGGCAGTCCTATGCTTGAAGTTCTTCTGACGCCCATCGACGCGGATGAAATTTTTGTGGTGGAACTTTCTAGCTATCAGTTAGATGATTTGGAATATTCTCCGCGGATTGCTGTCATAACTAATCTTTTTCCTGAGCATATGGATTTTCATGGTAGTATTGAAAAGTACTATGTGGCGAAAAAAAATGTTATCAATTTTCAAAATACTGATGACACGTTCGTATTTAATGGAAAAAATAAGGAGTTGAAAAAATGGTCAGGGAGTGCAAATGCGAAGGATTTTAATGATGTAATTTTGGGTGATATCGAGGTTCCGCTTTTGGGAGCGCATAACATAGAGAATGCTAGAGCAGCGATTGCTGTTGCTAATTCTTTGGGTATTTCGAAACTTGCAATTAAAAAAGGCATCGAAAATTTCAAAGGTCTTTCGCACCGATTGGAATTTGTGGGCGAATTTAGAAAAATAAAATTTTATGATGATGCAATCTCAACAACACCTGAGTCGACAATAGCGGCGCTGTTAGCTTTGCCTGATACGGAGACAATCTTTCTAGGAGGGCTGAATCGGGGGTATGATTTTTCGCAGTTAGCAATTGCAATCGATAAATCTAGTATAAGAAACATTGTTTTTTTCCCGGATAGTGGGGGAGAGATCGAAAAATCTCTTGCTAAAAAATCGCACAAAAAATACCTGACGCTGCATACGAAAGATATGTCGGCGGCGGTAGAGTTTGCTTTTGTCAATACTAAGCTTGGCAAGATATGTCTTCTTTCCACTGCTTCCCCGAGTTATAGTATTTGGAAGAATTTTGAGGAAAAAGGAGATGTGTTTCAGACGGCAATTAGGAAGTCCGGGTAGCTTGCTGGACAAGTTTCTTTTTATTGTTTATAATGGCAATTAGTTGTTTTTGAAGTAAGTTTGAATGAAAATAGGGCCCTTAGCTCATTTGGTAGAGCACCTGCTTTGCAAGCAGGGGGTGATCGGTTCGAGCCCGATAGGGTCCACGTTTCAAAATAAAAAAGTAAAAATCAAAATTATTTTTGATTTTTGAACATACGGGCGATTAGCAAGATGACAGAGCGGGCATTTGCTCTCTCGCAAACACCCTGATTCTGACGAGGTACATTTGAAAATAGAAAATATTATATTACGGGCGATTAGCTCAGTTGGTTAGAGCGCGTCACTGATAATGACGAGGTCCGAGGTTCGAGTCCCCGATCGCCCACACGGTATTTTTCTTTTAGAAAGGGGATTAAAAAACGCTTGACAAAAGCGTTTTTTTGTGCTAAAATTATAAATTAGTGAAAAGGTTGCAAAAAATGAAATATTGGTGCAAGATAGGAGTGTAATCTAGGGAGTTGTTTTTTGAAAAACAAAATCAATGGAGATATTATTTCATAAAGTGTAAATTTATCAAGTCATATCTCGGAGGATTTTGAATGGATAGGTTTCTTGCAGTTGCAAGTTACCTATCAATGCAGTTCTTTGATTTTTGTATAGGGCGTCTCGCTGGGAGGCGCTATCGAGGGTGAATTTTTTGGGGAAGGAGGTATTGTCTTATGCTTCAAGGTCCAACCTCTGCAGGATGCCCTGCGGAAAATGTTAAACCGGGTATGAAAAAAAGTATCATGTTGCGGTATCTAGCAAAAGAAGTTGATTGGAGAAACGAGAATGAAATTCGGGAATTTCTTCAAGAGCGTTTTGCTGTAAGCTCATTATCACCATCGGATCGTTCAGGGCTGTACATTGATCTGATGATGGTATTAAGCTTGGAAGGATTGGTATTCCATACAGAGACCAAGAGTGATCTGAAAAGGTTGCAAAGTGGTTATGATGTGGAAACGATCCAGAGCTTACTTTTACCCGGATCGGAGTACCAAGTTGGGCAAACTGGGAATTGTTAAGCAGCAACAATTGGTGATGATTTTATCGCCAAAAAAATAAGCTCAGAAAAAAAGGCAGGAACCAAATCATCGGTTTTCTGCCTTTCATTATTTTTAGAGGACTATTTTTCAGTAATTTTCCACAACTGCTCCAGGAATCAATTTGCTAATCTCATTTTCAAGTTCTGCGCCCTTGGTTATGCAGTATGGTGTTTCCAGTTTTGTGTTGTTTATTTTAAGATAAACTTTCGTGTCGCCAGCCGCACATTTCCCGAAATGAGCAGAAAGGGTTTTGAGAGTTTCTTGATTGGAAAGTGTTGGAAGAGTGATAATAATTTTCGGTGTGTCATCTAATGATGCCTTTGAGGCATCATTTTTTTGTGGCTCGATGACTGGGCTATGGTTTTTCTGAGTGGCGATGATGCGGGCGCGCTGTTCCATTTCTTCTTGATTAATTACTTTCGCACTATCGACGAGAAGTTTAAAACTACCATCTTTATCGGAAATCTTTCCGGAAGCCAAGATAACTTTATCCTCTGTCCAGAGTGATCCAGTGGCTTCGAGTACTTTGGGAAAAACGATTAGTTCGATATTGGAATACATATCTTCGAGTGTGGCAAAAAGCATTGTTTTTTGGTTTTTGAGAAAAATCTTTTTAACCTTGGCAATTACTCCGCCCAAAGATATTTCTTGCCCGACCAAATCTTTTCCGACGTTGCGAATTGGTACGGCGATTGAATCAATATAGGCCTGAAAATCTGCGGCCGGATGTCCGCTAATATAGAGACCAATTAATTCCTTTTCCCAGGCTAGCTGTTGTTTTTTAGTGGCGGGAAAAGTCGGTAGAAGTTGAATTTCTGGCTCTGCAAGTTCCATTGCTCCGAAAAGACTAACTTGATTTGAGTTTTTGTTTTTCTGAAAGTTTTTCGAGTGTGACAAAATATTTTCGATCGAGGCAACAATTTGGTTGCGTTCGCCCAAGTCTTCAAGTGCGCCTACTTTTGCCAGAGCCTCAATTGATTTTTTATTGAGATCTTTTGATTCGACGCGCTCGATGAAATTAGCAAGACTGGTAAAGCGGCCAGTTTTTTTTCTTTCCTCGACGATGACGTGTGCGATTGTGTGCCCGACATTTTTGACAGCATTGAGTCCGAAGCGGATTTTCTCGGATTTTGTTTCAGGATCAATTATCACCGAGAATTCTTCAAAACTTTCATTGACATTAGGAGGCAAAACTTCGATGCCCATCTCGCGACATTCTGTGACTTCAATCGCAACACGATCAATGTCGTCTTGGTCAGAAGTGAGAAGCGCGGCCATAAACTCTGCCGGATAGTGCGCTTTGAGATAGGCTGTTTGATAGCCGATCATGGCATAGCAGGCGGCGTGACTTCGATTGAAGCCATATCCGGCGAATGGTTCGATATAGGCGAAAACTTTTTCTGCCACTTTGCGGGCAGTGCCAAGCTTAACGCTGCATTCAATGAATTTTATTTTTTGCTCAGCAATCAGAGCGAAGATTTTTTTGCCCATCGCTTTTCGTAAAACATCAGCTTCGCCTAAGGTGAAGCCGGCCAGGGCTTGTGCAATTTGCATTACCTGTTCTTGATAGACTGCTACGCCATATGTTTTTTCCAAGATCGGTCTTAGTTTTGGATGGAGATATTGAATGGATTTTTCTCCATGTTTTCGGGAAATAAAGTCCGGGATCCAGTCCATTGGTCCTGGGCGATAGAGGGCGACCATTGCAATGATATCCTCAAAAACAGAAGGCCGAAGTAGTTTGAGGTATCTTTTCATACCGGAGCTTTCTAATTGAAAGACACCGGTAGTTTGCGCTTTTTGAAGTAGTTGAAAAGTTTTTGGATCTTCTTCTGGGATGTCATCAATGTTTAAATTTAAATTTTTAGTTCTCTTGAGGATCCGCAGAGCATTTTGCATGATGGTGAGATTTTTGAGACCCAAAAAGTCCATTTTGAGCAGACCAATTTTTTCCACGTAGCTAGACTTAGTTGAAGAGGAATATTGCGTGACAGAACCTTCTTTTTTGCCTTGCATTTTTTGCAAAGGGGTATATTCCGTGACGGGTTCGCGGGTAATGACTACTCCACAGGCATGCATTGACGCATGGCGCACGACGCCTTCCAGACGTTTGGCGCTATCGACTAATAGTTTAGCGTCACTACCTGAGGCGTAAAAATCCTTAAATTCTTTGACGTTTTCTAATGCATCGGCAATGGTGGAAAATTGAGGAATGAGCTTGGCAGTTTTGTCGCAAAAGTCATAGGGAATGCCAAGCGCGCGTCCAGCGTCCCGGATGGCGGCGCGGGCAGCCATAGTTCCAAACGTGATGATTTGGGCCACGTGATCATTGCCATATTTTCCTCGCACATAATCTAAAACTTCATCACGCCGATCATCAGCAAAGTCCATATCAATATCGGGCATGGAGATTCTTTCCGGGTTTAGAAATCTTTCAAAGAGAAGATCATATTTGATTGGATCAAGGTTGGTGATGCCGATGAGATAGGAAATGAAACTTCCAGCAGCACTGCCACGTCCCGGTCCCACGATGATGCCTTGGTCTTTTGCCCAATTGATCATATCTTGGACAATTAAAAAGTATGAGGCGAAACCAGTCTTTTCGATAATAGAAAGCTCATATTCCATGCGATCTTTGTGGACTTGGGTGACTTCCTCAGATTTGAATCTTTTTGCCATACCTTCTTCGGTCAGTTTTCGCAAGTATGTTTCCGTTGTTTCGCCTTGCGGCACGTCAAAATGGGGGAGTTGAGTTTCGCCCAATTTTATTTCTAAGTTGCACTTATCAACAACTATTTGTGTGTTTGCGAGAGCCTCGGGGTTGTTTTGAAAATGCTTGGCCATCTCTTCGGGGCTTTTGAGATAGAGCTTGAAATCCATCAAATTCATCCGATTTGTTTCAGCTACCTTGCGATTGGTTTGGATGCAGAGCAAAATGTCTTGGACTGATGCGTCGTCTTCTTTGACGTAATGAATATCGTTTGTCGCAACGAGCGGGATGTTTAATTTTTTTGAAAGACTGATTAGCGCTTCATTTGCAATTACTTGTGGTGCGAAGTTGGGGTGGTGTTGAATTTCTAGGTAGAAGTTACCTTCGCCAAAGATATCTAGATATTCTAAAGCTAATTTTTCAGCTTTTTCCATGTTGCCCGAAATGGCAGCGGATGGAACTTCGCCCTCGGCGCAAGCGCTAAGGCCGATGAGACCATCGCAGTGAGAGCGGAGAACTGTTTTATCTATACGGGGTTTGTAGTAGAAGCCCTCAAGGTGAGCAATGGTAATGAGGCGCATCAAATTCTTATACCCCGCTTCATTTTTGGCCAGGAGAATGAGGTGATGACGCTTACGATCAGCCGAGTCCGGATTTTTACTATGCAGATCGGTGGGCGTGATATACATCTCGCAGCCAATAATTGGTTTTATGCCACGAGCCTTGGCTTTGATATAGAATTCAATCGCTCCATATAGGACGCCGTGATCCGTGATAGCGAGCGAGTCCATACCCAGTTCCTTGGCGCGGTCTAGGATGTCGTCAATTTTGGCGAGACCATCGAGCAAAGAAAAATGAGTGTGGACGTGTAGATGGGTGAATTTAGGGGTTGTAGTTTCAGGCATATTCTTGAAATTAAAAAAAGCTCTCGCGGAGCGTTTTATAAATGTTTTAAATTTGAACTTTTAAGCTTTGCATTTTTAATAGGCTATCTTCATTGCCCGGACGAATCCTTGGGGTTTGCAAGATAGGTTATAAAGGTATTATAGCATATCTGTGGTCCATGGTATAATGAGCTCATGATAACAGCAAATTTTGAACAAGAAGAGCATCTATTGGCCTCAGGCTTCGATCTTGTCTTGGGGATTGATGAGGCGGGGCGAGGGCCACTGGCAGGGCCGGTTGTGGCAAGCGTTTGTGTGTTGAAATTATCGGGCGATGTTGGAAGAGACGCAGCAATGCTGCGTCTCTACGGGGAGGATAAAAAGTGGAATCTCATTCGGGATTCTAAGATGCTTTCAGAAAAACAACGCGAAATAATGTTTGATTTTATCCATGAGCATTTTTATGTTGGCGTGGGAATTTGTGATCACTTGACGATTGATCGGATGAATATTTTGGAGGCGAGTTTTTTGGCGATGAAAAAGGCCGTGACAGATTTTCAAAATACACATAAGGAATTGTTGCGGAATAAAAATTGCATCGTACTGGTAGATGGGAACAAGGTCATTCCCAGCTTCTCATTGGAACAAGTGGCGATTGTTAGTGGAGACAAGCTGGTCAAATCAATCGCTGCCGCATCAATTATCGCCAAAGTGACGCGAGATCGGATAATTTGCGAAGCGGATAAACTATATCCCGAATATGGCCTAGCTAAGCATAAGGGCTATGGTACAAAAAAGCACATGGAAGCACTTAAGAAATACGGTTCTTGCCCAATTCACAGGCAGAGTTTTGAGCCAATGAAGAGCTGGACGAAGCGGGCTAAAGGGTGTTATTATAAGGGTGTAAAGTATCAGCTTAATCCCTAACCCAATATACAAAAAATATATGAAAATAGGAATTGACGCTCGAACAATTTTGAATCCAGAGAGAGGTGAAGCAATCGGCGCTGGACATTATGCCTACCAATTGATCCGTCATCTTTTGGAAATTGACAAGGAGAACGAATATGTTTTATTTTTTGATTTTCGTGTGCGTGAAAAAGATGTTGCGAAATTTTCCCGCGACAATGTTAAGATAAAATTCTATCCTTTTTCCGATTATAAAAAATATTTGCCGGGAGCTTATAGCGAAATTTTGGGAACAGCAACGCTCACGAAAGAAAAATTGGATTTGCTCCATACAACTTCTCCGATGAGCAGAATCCCAACAACGTACCGAGGAAAAACCGTAGTGACAATTTATGACCTTGCTGCTGCCAAGGTGCCGGACGTTTTCCCTCAACTGGCGCGAGCAAAAACTAAAGCAATGCTCAATATGGCAGTCAGTCGAGCGGATAAATTGATTGCGGTTTCTGCTTCAACTAAAAAGGATCTTTGTGAAATTTTTAAATGTCCCGAAGATAAGGTACAGGTGATTTATAGTGGCTATGACGCACGCTTATCCGAAAAATCAGTTATGCCACGCGGGGACGTTTTGAAGCGTTATGGCATGGTGGAAGGGGACAAATATATGCTATTCCTCGGAACGATTGAGCCTTTGAAAAATATCACACGTCTTATGGAGGCTTTTGCGGCGTTTAAAAAACGCTTCCTGACGACAGAAAAGAATTTTAACTATAAATTAGTTCTGGCAGGGAAGCGGGGCTGGCTTGCGGCTGAATACAAGCGTCTGGCAAAGGATTTGGAGATTGAAAAAGAGGTAATTTTTACTGGCTATATCGTTGGTGATAATTTGGTGCCACTATTTTCCCAGGCCGATTTTTTCGTGATGCCATCACTCTATGAAGGTTTTGGGACGACCGTGCTAGAAGCTTTTGCCACTGGTGTGCCAGCCATTCTTTCTAATGTTTCTTCGATTCCAGAAATTGCTGGGGACGCGGCAAGACTTGTGAATCCATTGGATGTGAAAGAAATAACGGACGCAATGTTTCAATTTTCTCAAGATGAAAATTTGAAAAACAGCTATCGTGAGAAAGGCCATGCTCAAGTGGAAAAATTCAATTGGGAAAAAACGGCCAGGGAGACTCTGGAGCTTTATAAATCTTTGAAATAATTTAAAGGTGTCATCCCCGCGGAGGCGGGGATCCAGGCACCTCAGGCAATAAAAAAATAAAAACAGAATATATTGGTCAATAATAAGATGTTAGAGGATTTATAATTCGATTGTTTATAATTTATAACTAGTGGAACCTGGATTCCCGCCTTCGCGGGAATGACAATTGGATGGAAAAATTCTGGAAATCAATTTCAGCCGTAGAGGCGAAAGAAATCATTAAACAAAAATCCCACGACGGGGATTTTTGCATTTTAGACGTGCGAACGGAAAAAGAATTTTTGGGTGGCGCAATTCCAGGCGCAATCAATTTGGATTTTTATGCCTCGGATTTTTCGCAAGAATTAAATAAGTTAGATAAAAATAAAACTTATCTGATCTATTGTCGCAGTGGCAGTCGTAGTAAGTCTGCACTTGCAATTATGAAACAGTTGGTTTTTGAGTTTGTTTATGAGTTGGATGGTGGGATTATTAGTTTATAGCTCGCTAGGAGCTAAGGGGTTGCCAAATTGGAAATATTGCGATATAATAGTTATCTATTAGCAGGCTCAGGCTAATAGATTTTTTTTCTTTTCAAACTTAAAGCGGAGGAAATTAGCGATGAAAACAAAAGCGTTTTTGGCGGCAATGGTTGGTATTCTGTTGGCGTATGCCCCGGTTATGGCTGGCAACTTCTATGTCGGGAAAATTCCCGAGCCGGGAAGCGGCAATAGATTTCTTTTGCAATCCAATAAGGTCTGGATCGGGAATATCCCTGGTCCGGGAGGTAGAGAAGGGGAGACGCTAATCAACGAAAGAAATAGCGACTCCTGCAAGTTGTTGAATAAGTGGGGTCTCGTTTTGGACGAGTGGAAAAATGGTAATGCCGAGCATAATATGACCCCTGCTGAAATACTCGTTTTCGCTACTCAAGAAAACGACGGGAACGTCGCTGCTATGCTGGTGAAAATGGAAATGTCACAACGGCTAATTACTGTCGGCCAAAAGTGGAACAATGATTTCGAATATAGGTTGCTCGAGCCAATGAGTTACGGAGCCAATCAGGCCGACAGGTGCCGATGGTATGGCTATGCCCCAAATATGGTGGGCGAGTCATATCAAAACTCTTTGGATGAAAGTCGTGGATTAACATTCAAGGAGACGTTTATGAAATCCACTGACAATCAGGGGAATTGGCCAGAATTTCAAGAATTGTATGTCGCTTGTGCCCAGTTTATGAATGATAAACTCGGGCTAAATACGTCATATGAGACGAAACCAAGCTCTAGCGGCTATTATCACGATTTTTCGGTTACGCCGGAAAATCGTGACAAATATGTCGCTGCTGTCCAGCTCCTCTTCGAGGTAATTGGATCGCCACTGGTGGACAAAGATCTTTTTAAAAAGTCCGGCACACCCAGCATCATAAACTATGATGCGCCGGAAAAATTCTGCCAATGCCAGTAGGTCATGGAAAGAAGTAAAAGGGATAAAGGGCTATGGTTTTTAACTGTAGCCCTTTTGTATTTTTAAATTTCGGCGCACTACTGTTGCCAAAAGTCCATAATTAGGCTAGAATCACATTACAACTAAAAAGGCATTTGAGGGGGCAATCAACCTCCGAGCTGAAGAAAGAAACGTACGACGAAGTTTTGAGGGCAATCCGCCTTCGCTAAAACTTCGGTGGACGAGGTAGAATCTTCCGGGTAAGCCCGTTAACGCTGTCACAAGGATCATGTAATATAAAACATGAAACATGTAACAAATTTGTTATATGCTACATGCTTTATACTTCATGATTAAATTAAGGTGGTACCACGACTATTTGTTCGTCCTTATGCATTTTGTTTGCATAGGGATTTTTATTTTTAATTTTATACTAAATTTATGTTCAAAAAAGTTGATTCAAGAAAAAAGTATTCTGAGATGGAAAAAGAAATTATTCAATTTTGGAAAGAAGACGGCACTTTTCGAAAATCGGTCGAACAGAGAAGTAAGGATAAATATTATAGTTTCTATGACGGGCCGCCGTTTATCACTGGTGTGCCACACTATGGCACGCTGCTTTCCTCAATCGTGAAAGACGCAGTTCCTCGTTATTGGACAATGAAAGGCTTTCGCGTTGAGCGGCGTTGGGGTTGGGATTGCCATGGGTTGCCTGCTGAGAATATGGTTGAGAAGAAGTTAGGACTCAAAAGCAAAAAAGACATCGAAAAAATCGGAGTGGATAAATTTAATGAAGCTTGTCTTCGTGAAACTTCGCAAATTGCTAGCGAATGGGAAGATGTGGTTGATCGCGTTGGTCGCTGGGTAGAATTTAAAGGTGCATATAAGACAATGGACAAGGGCTATATGGAATCAGTTTGGTGGGCATTTTCGGAGCTGCATAAAAAAGGTCTTATCTATGAAGATGTGCGTGTGTCACTGTATTGTCCGAGATGCTCCACTCCGCTCTCGAACTTTGAGATTGCGATGGATAATTCCTATGAGATGGATAGCGATCCTTCGGCCTTCGTAAAATTAAAAATTAAAAATCAAAAATCAAAATTAGAAGAGGGAAATAATTATTTTTTAGTATGGACAACTACGCCATGGACATTACTTGCTAATGTTGCGTTAGCTATTGGAAAAGACATCGATTATGTGAAAGTGCGGTATGCTGATAGGAATGGCAATCCTGAATTTTATATTTTAGCTAAAAGTATATATGAAAAAAAGGTTGATAATTTTTTCCCCAGTGTTAAGGAAATTAGCTCATCTGAAGTCCCTCCGACGCCGCCTAGTATTATGGAAGAATTCAAAGGTGTAGATTTAGTTGGCATGGAATATGAGCCGATCTTCCCTCAGGAAATTGAAAATGGTTACCGAGTAATCGCTGGAGATTTTGTGACAACGGAAGATGGGTCGGGAATTGTGCATATTGCGCCAGCCTTTGGCGAAGATGACTTTCAAGTCAGAAAGCCAAATAATTTACCGATTATCATGAACGTTGATGAAGAAGGTCAATTTACGGAAGGTGAATGGCAGGGGCAAAAAGTTTGGGATGTGAACAATGATATCGTGAAGTGGTTGAAAGTTAATAATTTTCTTTTTAAGCGCGAACAGATTACGCATAGTTATCCGCATTGTCACCGTTGTCACACAAAGTTGATCTATAAGGCCCAGCCAGCGTGGTATGTAAACGTGGACAAAATTCGCCAAAATTTGCTCGACGAAAATGAAAAGATAAATTGGTATCCGGAATTTTTGAAACATGGCCGTTTTCAAAATGGCATTGAAAGTGCACCGGATTGGAATATCTCACGTGATCGCTATTTTGGCACAGCTATTCCAGTTTGGAAATGCTCGTCAGCAAACAGTAAAGAGGAAGTTTGCGGAAATATAAAGGTTGTTGGGTCTTACGAAGAACTGAAAGAGTTATCGGGAGTGGAATTGTCTGATTATCACCGACCGGGGGTGGATAACATTACTTTTAAGTGTGAGAAGTGCGCAGGTGTAATGAAAAGAATTCCGCAAGTTTTTGATTCTTGGATTGAATCAGGGTCAATGCCGTTTGCGCAGTTTCATTATCCTTTTGAAAATAAAGAAGTGTTTGAAAAAAGTTTTCCCACGGATTTTATCTCGGAATACATCGCTCAAACAAGAGCTTGGTTTTATGTGCTCCATGTGATGTCAGTCGGAATCTTTGGCAAGATTAGTTTCAAAAATGTTGTGACGACTGGAACGATTGCCGGATCAGACGGGAAGAAAATGTCCAAATCTCTTGGTAATTACCCTGATTCAAATATTATTTTGGAAAAACACAGTGCCGATGCTCTGCGGTTTTATCTTTTATCTTCGCCGCTACTCAACGCACAAAATATCAGTTTTTCGGAAAAAGCGATTCAGGATATTCAGAGAAAAGTGCTTTCTACCCTTTGGAATAGCTATGCATTTTTCACGCTCTATGCCTCCGTGGACAAGTGGGAACCAAAAAATAATCTGGGTGCTGCACCTGACTCAAAAAATCTTTTGGACCGTTGGATTGTTTCTGAATTGCACAAGTTAATTGGAGAAGTTGATTCCAATATGCAAGGATATGATCTCGTGAAAGCGACGAGACCGTTTGAGCTTTTTGTGGACAATCTTTCCAATTGGTACATCCGTCGTTCTCGTAAGCGTTTTTGGAAGAGTGAAAATGATGATGATAAAAATAATGCTTACGAAACTTTGCACTATGTTTTAGTGGAATTAGCTAAAGCAATGGCACCGTTTATGCCCTTTATTGCCGAGGAGATGTATTTAAATTTAAGAAGCGGCGTAGAGACGTCCCGCCAGGGCGGGGCGTCTGTACATCTAGCAGAATTTCCCGTGAGTGATGAAAAATTAATCGATGATAAATTAAATGCTGAAATGAAAAAAGTACGCGATGTGATTTCTGAAGGTTTACAGCAACGCGCTCTTAACAAAATTAAAGTGCGGCAACCATTAGCGTCTGCCACAATCAAGCACAAAATTGAAAATGCCGAACTAATAGAAATCATGCAGGAAGAGTTGAATGTAAAAAATGTTTTCGTGGATGAGGCGCAAGAAGAAAATATCAAGCTTAATACAAATATCACCCCAGAACTAAAGCTCGAAGGCACAGCGCGTGAGTTGGTGCGGGCGATTCAAGAAATGCGCAAAGAGGCCGGCTATGAAGTGGATAATCACATTAAAATTGGTTATGCTGGCGCCGAGGAGGTTTTCGCTGAACATGGTGATTTAATTGCCAAAGAAACTTTGGCGAATAATATTTCCGCCGGCGAGTTAGCAGAAGCCGATTTGCAAAAAGAGGTTTTGATTGATGAGGTGAAATATGTTATTTTTATTAAGAAGGATGTTGTCTAATCTCTTTTTTGTGTCATCCCCGCGAAGGTGGGGATCCAGGCACCTCAAGTGTTAAAAAAAGAAAATACGAAATATATTGGTCAAAAACTGAAGGTTGATTGAATTATAATTCGTTTTCATCATAATTTGTAACTAGTGGAACCTAGATTCCCGCCTTCGCGGGAATGACACTTAACGTCTATGCTCGAATTTCAAAAAACAAAAATTGAAGGCGTGTTTTTGGTGAAACCCCAAGTGATTGGGGACCATCGGGGATTCTTTTTGGAAACTTATCGCGAGGAAGAATTTTTGGCAGCGGGAATCGATGTAAAATTTATCCAAGACAATCATTCTTTTTCTACTGAAAAAGGAGTGCTCCGCGGACTGCATTTTCAAAAACCGCCTTTTACTCAAGCGAAACTGGTGCGGGTGATTAAAGGCAAAGTGATTGACGTGGTGGTGGATTTGCGGAGATTTTCTCCCACTTTTGGCCAATGGGAAAGTTTTGAGCTTTCGGAAGATAATTTCCAAATGCTATATGTTCCGCATGGAATGGCGCATGGTTTTTGCTTGGTCACGGAAAATACGCACTTTGTCTATAAGGTGGATAACTACTACAATGCCGATAGTGATGGGGGAATTCTTTGGAATGATCCAGATTTAGGCATCACTTGGCCAGTCGAAAATCCGATTGTTTCAGAAAAAGATTCCAGGCTGCCTGTTTGGAAAGAATTTTTGAAAGATAACCCATTTTAAATAAATATTTAATCAACAAATAAAAAATGGCAATATTGAATGAAGGCGAAATAATTGAATTTACGAATAAAAATAGTTCCCAGCGTAGTTCAAATCAATCGCTGAAAAAAACAATTTTGGGGTTGATTATAGCTGTTGCAGTAATAATTACACTATTGGTTTTGAATGACTCTCCTGGTTCTGGACTTGGAATGCTGGCAATTCCACTTATGCCGATTGTGTGGATATTTTATCCCGTCTATTTTACGATACTTGCGTTGAGATATTCCAGGGAAAAAAGCAATATGGATCCTTTGGATAAAATTACATTTTATCTTCTTTTGGTTCACATTGGTGGATTTTTTATTTTTGCCCTAAGTACTTTAGCTAAATGAGTTATGATTTTTTGCGCGTTTTTTTTAAATAATTAGTGATTGTTATTCTATGAAAATTCTCATCACCGGCGGAGCAGGCTTTATCGGCTCTAACTTTATTCATTATTGGACAAAAAAATATCCTACTGATTCAATCGTTAATTTGGATAAATTGACCTATGCGGGGAATTTGGAGAATTTGCGCGCGGTGGAGAAATTGCCAAACTATAAATTTGTCCAAGGCGATATTACCGATGAAAAACTAGTGGAGAAAATATTTCAAGAAGAGCAGTTTGATTTGGTGGTGCACTTTGCGGCGGAGAGTCATGTCGATCGATCGATTTTGGAACCAGATGTTTTTTTGAAGACGAATATCATTGGTACGCATAATCTTTTGCGTGCAGCGCTCAAAAACAAAACCCGTTTTCATCATGTTTCAACAGATGAAGTTTTTGGCTCTTTGGAAAAAACTGACCCAGCTTTCAATGAAAAAACGCCTTATAACCCGCGCAGTCCCTATTCCGCTTCGAAAGCGGCGGCGGACCATTTGGTACGAGCCTATTTTCATACCTATGGTTTGCCAATAACGATTTCCAATTGTTCTAATAATTATGGTCCCTATCATTTTCCAGAAAAACTGTTTCCGCTTTTTATTACCAATCTCTTGGAGGATAAAAAAATTCCTGTCTATGGCGATGGAATGAGTGTGCGTGATTGGCTCTATGTTGAAGATCATTGCAGTGCAATTGATTGTATCATTCAAAAAGGTCAAATTGGCGAGACTTATTGCGTAGGAGGGAATAGCGAGAAGAGTAACCAAGAAGTGACTAATATAATTCTAGAACTCTTAGGTAGGAGCAAAAAAATGATTGAGTATGTAGCTGATCGTCCGGGGCATGATTATCGCTATGCTATCGATGCAACTAGAATCAAAAATGAATTAGGTTGGGAGCCGGCTGTTTCTTTCGAGGATGGATTGAGAAAAACAGTCGAGTGGTTTCAAAATAATGAAGCCTGGTGGAAGCATATCAAAAGCGGAGAGTATCAAGATTATTATAAGAAGCAATATGGAAAATGATTTGAAAAAAATTCTCTTGGGATTAACGACCACGCCTGATGCTAATTGGCGAGGAAAAATCAAGGAAATAAAAAAGATGGCTTTAAAAGAAATCGCGCTTTTTTTGACCGGGATTGGTCGGACGGAAAGAAGGGAATTATATTCACTCTTGGAAGACACACCAATTGAAAATATTTGGCATGTTCATTTACGAAATGATATGGAAGTTGGTGAGTTGGAGTATCTGGTTGAGAAATTTAATGTAAAAGCTTTTAATATCCATCCAATGTCTAGTAGGTATCCGTTTGAATTCGATTATAGTGAGTTTGCTTCGATGATTTATATCGAAAACGTTGGCGTTCTTCCAGCGTTAGGAGAGTTGAAAAAAGTTGGTGGACTTTGCGTTGATTTTAGTCATTGGCAAGATGCGAGGCTGCAAGATAATCAGCAATATGATTTCGACATGAAGGCAATGCTTGAAATATTTAAAGTTGGTTGCAGTCATATTTCGGCAATTTCTCCGATTATTGAAAAATTTAAGGATACAAATTTTCCAGGGGTTATTTATGAAACATATTCAACGCATCGAAGCGAGAATCTGGAAGATTTTGATTATATGAAAAAATATTTGATGTATTTGCCGGAACTAATTAGTCTTGAGTTGGAAAATTCATTTGCTGAACAATTGAAAATAAAGACGTATTTAGAAAAAATAATTTCGCAAAATTCTTAAGTTTTAATATGGGTAATATAGAAAATAAAAAAATTAAAGTTATTATTACTGGAGCGAAGGGGATGCTAGGGAGATCATTAGCTAGAGTTTTTTCTGGTGAGAACTATGATCTCATACTTTGGGATCGCGAGCAGATTGATATTGCTGATGGCGAGATGGTTGCGAAGATGATTGAAGGGGAAAGGCCGCAGCTCGTTATCAATGCTGTTGGGCATAATGCGGTGGACAAAATCGAAGAAGACGAGGTGACGTTTGAGCTAGCCAAAAAGGTTAACGGTGAAGGGCCATTGAACTTGGCATTAGCTTGCAAAAAAACAGATGCGGTGTTAGTGCATTTTGTGTCGGATTATATTTTCGATGGAGAAAAGGGTGAATATGTGGAAACGGATTTGCCGAGTCCAATTTCGCGCTATGGCGAAACAAAATTGCTTGGTGAGCAAAATGTAGCGAACAATTGTGATGCACATTATCTTATCCGTATTTCCAAGCTATTTGGTCTTCCGGCAATCTCCGAGGGTGCGAAGAAAAGTTTTTTCGAAACGATGCTGGAGCTGGCAAAAACTAATGCGAGCTTAAAAGTTGTCGATGCGGAATTTTCTTGTTTTACATATTCAAAAGATTTAGCCGTGGCAGTGAAAAAACTGTGGGAAGAAAAGTTTCCCTTTGGAATTTATCATCTTGTGAATGAAGGACCGGAGACGTGGCGCACTGCACTCGAAAAAGTTTTTGCGATTGCCGGAATTGGAGATGTCGAGATTATTCCTGTTTCGAGCGATACTTTTCCGCGGTCAGCAAAAAGGCCAGCGTCATCGGTTCTCAGTAATACAAAATTTCCAAAGCTTAGGAATTGGGAATGTGCGGCCAAAGAGTGGCTGGCAGAAAGAATGTGAAAATATAGAATATCATCTGGTTTACCAGATGATACAGATGACGCGAAAAAAATAAAATCCAACCGATGGGTTGGTTTTTTTGTCTAGAAAAAAAGAAAACCATGAAGATTCAAAGGAATCTTCATGGATGTGTGGGGGGGGTAGGGGGTAAGATTATATTAAGATATTTGGGATTTTTTGTGTGTAAGGTTTTACACGAAATTTTTCCGAAATATCGAAACTTGGCGTCTGGAGACTCTAAAGTACAACAGCTATAATCTAGCACGTCAGCTGGTTTTGTCAAGCTATTTTGGGGTAAATAAGAGTATGGTTGCTTTAAATAAAGAAAAAGCGGATAGTAGCAGCTAATAACTGAGCCTATTGCGTAATTAATTGAAATGCGCTAACTTATAACAACAATTAGCTGGTTTATATAATGAAAACAGGCTTGTTTAAGGGGGCTCTTTGAAAATTCAATTTTTGGATTAGTGAATAAAACGGTATTTTAAACACACAGGAAAAGGGGGAAAAGCTATGAAGATCAGCCTCAAAATGAAGTTGATTGCGGGTTTCTTAATGGCCGCATTAATGGTCGCAGTAGTAGGGATCATCGGTTGGAACGGCATGTCGCGGGCTATGTTATTTTTGGATAAACTGGCCTACACGGAAAACACCACCAGGGAAATCCTTCGCAAAGAGATCGACCATTTTAAATGGCGAATTAAAGCAGAGGAATTTAAAAACAAAGAGGACGCTGTCAGTTTGGGAGTTCAGATCGATGACCACAAATGCAATTTGGGCTTGTGGTATTACAGCGATAAGAGAAAAGTCGCTGAAAATGAAATCCCGACTATTGCAGTGTTGCTCACTAAGCTGGAAGAACCACATCATAAGTTACACAGTTCGATTGCTGAAGTGGAGAATCTTTTGGTGAGTGGGGAGAGAAATGAAGCGAAAGCTTTTTTTCAAAAAGAAACCTTGGTTTATCTGGAACAAACCTTGGTAATTTTAGAAAGTATTGTTCCTCTGATTGAAAAGAATTCTCAATTGCAAGAGGAATGTGCTAAGGAAGAAGCGCTCCAAATCAAAAGATGGTGCGCGATTGGGTCGGTAGTGGGGATGGTGACAGCAGTGTTTTTTGGATTAATTCTTTCTTTTTCAATATCCCGCTTTTTAAACCACTCTGTGGTTCAAATTGATTTGGCTTCCGAGAACGTTTCAACATCATCTTCTCAGATAGCGAAAACTAGTCAGCACTTGGCTGATGGTGCATCTGAGCAGGCGGCGGCAGTGGAAGAGATTTCTGCCTCAGTGGAGGAGATCTCTTCGATGACCAAAAGAAATCTAGAGTCAGTAAAGGACGCGAGTTTGTCCATGAGGAAAGCATGTACATTGGTCTCTCAAGTTGAGGATTCCATGCAGGAGCTTGGCAGATCAATGGAAAATATAAACGGAGTTAGCTTGGAGATTGGTGGGCTTGCTAAGGTCAATGAGGGCATTGCTTTTCAAACTAATCTTTTGGCGCTTAATGCTGCAGTTGAAGCGGCGAGGGCAGGGGATGTGGGCGCTGGATTTGCTGTTGTGGCAGATGAAGTTAGAAATCTGGCGAAGCGGGCAGATGAAGCGGCTAAGGGAACGACAATCTTGATTATCAAAACGGCAGAGAGCGTCAAAGCGGCACTTGCTAATTTGATGAATGTTAGGATAATTTTCTGTGATGTCGCAAAAGAAGTGGATGTCACGAACAAGCAGATGGAGCAAATCGAATCCGCCTCAGAGGAACAGTTCCATGGTTTTGAGCAAATCAACCAGGCGTTAGCTGAGGTTGATGGAATCATTCAGTCGGCGGCTTCAAAAACTTCGGATGCAGCTGAAGTGGCCAGGAAGATGAATGGACATTCTGATAATTTGGGAGAAGTGTCGGGAAAGTTGAAAACTTTCGTTACAGGTTAGGATTATCGCCAAATAATAAAATATTATCTGACGACAATTCTGTATTTTTTCAGCGAGCGGCTCATTGCAGATCCGCTCGTTTTATTTTTTCAATTTTTAATCAAAGAATAGCCAAAATAAAGTTTAATTTGTTCATTTGCAAAACCTTGCTTTTTTTTTAGATTTGTGCTAGCGTATATCCAAGATCGGTCTTTACCAATTTCAATAAGCAAAGCGCCAACGAGCGCAAACAATAACAAAAAAGGCGTGTCAAACGTCCATGATAAGGAGGTTTTCTATGAGAATAGCAGAATATCGGCCCCAGGTAGTTGAGACGACCACGCATGTTATTGTGTGTGGAGTTAGGATAGCGAGAGCTCCCCGCCCACCATGGGGCGCGGAAGTGAAGCGGCGCATGGCCGCCAAAAAAAACAAGAAAGAGGTAAAAAAATGACTGTGCTCACAAGAGCGCAATCATAAAAAGGGGCGATTCCAATCCAGGACGCCTCTTTTAAAATTATGGAACTGAAAGGATGCGTGAAATGAACGAAGAAAAACAAGAAAGCAATCTTCAAGATATCAAGGAGTCCATGCACAGATTTGATGTGCTCATTGGGAAATCAAAATCGGACATAAGCAATGTGATCCAAAAAATTGCGCAAGAACTTATCTGTCTTGCCTACCTGAGGCGAACAACCGATGTGCACATTATTATTGGCGAAAAGAAAATTAAATTTCGGGAAAACGGAAAACTCATCACTTTGCAAATGCCGGGGTTGAGCAAGGAATTATTAGAAAATTTAACAAGGTATTTCTTGATGCAAACGGGGTCGCTTAATGCGACCACGAAGGACTTTTTTCACGGCGGGAGTTTTTTAATCAACATACAAACTACTCCCAAGGAAACGGAGGTGAGCTGTAGGTTATCCACGATTCCCGGTGTTACTGGTCAAGTGACAGTTATTCGCTTGCGAAACCTGGAAAGTCTTCCTCTTCTAAATGAGCTCGGATTGGCAGAAGAAATTGAGAAGAGTTTTCGTTCTTGGGTTGTGGAGAAGTACGTTCAGGGCGGAGTAATCATTGTGACTGGACCAACCGGTTCAGGAAAATCTACCACGTTACTTTCTCTTATGTGGGAGGCCTTGGTTGAGTCTGAATTCACCATAGCAATCGGAACGATTGAGCATCCAGTTGAAATATTGGTGCCCGAGTTTCGCCAATTGGACGTAAACACGTTTGGCGATGTTTCTTTTGAATCGGCTCTTCGACATTTTTTGCGGCAAGATCTGGACGCTGTGTTGGTCGGTGAGATTAGAGATGATCCCGGCGTAGCAAGAAAGGTTTTTGAATTTGCGATGACTGGCCATTTGGCTTTTACGACTCTGCACACAACTACTGCATTGGCAGCTATCACAAGACTGAGGAGCTTAGGTGTCCCAGGAGATATTCTCGCAGAGCGTGTATTGGGGATTGCATCTCAGCGGCTAATGCATGGTCTCTGTCCGAATTGTAAGAAAGAGAGTGTTTTGAGCGAGGAAGACCTGAGATATTTTGACAACAAGGGTTATAACATGCGTGAAAAAGCGTATGATATCAATCCCGATGGGTGCAATGAATGTGGTTTCACCGGGGTAGAAGGAAAAATTCCAATCGTGGAATTGTTTCTGAACACCCCCGAAGCAAAAATTGAATTCCTCAAAGAATCAGATGTCGCAGTGTTTGAGGTAATCGCCAGAAAGCAAGGTATGAAAACAATGCTGGAATATGCATTGGAAGAAGTTTTGGCGGGAAATATTTCCCCCAAAGAGCTCAAGCTGGTCTTGGTGACACCACAAGACTATGCGGAAAATTCGTGAATACAGCCCGGACAAAAAGGATTTTTTCTTTTTGTTCGGGTTTTTAAATTCCAAAAAATAGCGATCCATATTAAAAACTCTGGCTCTTTGACAAAGCCCTAAAAACCTGCTATAATGGTAATACAGTGAATCGAGAAGTGTCGAAACGACGGGTGAAAGCCCGTTTTTTTTTATTTCAAAATTCATTAAAAAGGTGGGGGAAACACCAAAATGAAACAAAATAAACAAAAAATTAATAGATTAGCCCTGGCTACGATGAGTCTGGTTTTGACTTTGATTTTTGTTTCTCCGGTGTTGGCCAGCGAGATTAATGCTGAAAATGTGGTTCGTTATGTCAATGAAGCGCGTGCTAAGGAAGGGCTTTCAAAACTCGTGATTAATGACAAGTTGAATGAGGTGGCAACGGCGAAAGTGAATGATATGGTGGAGCATAAATATTTTGCTCATACGTCGCCAGCCGGACTTACTCCTTGGCATTGGTTTGAGCTCAGGGGCTATGACTATAAATATGCGGGAGAAAATTTAGCGATTAATTTTTTGACCTCTGAAGCGCAGCAGGTAGCTTGGATGAACAGTCCGACACATAGAAAAAATATCTTGAATGTTAACTATCAGGAGATTGGTGTGGCGGTAGCAGCAGGAGAGGTGAACGGAACGACAGGAATCATTGCGGTGCAGGAGTTCGGATCATTAGCGACTGGTGCGTCTAGTGATGGCAAGAACTTTGCTCCAGTTAAAGATAAATCGTTGCCAGACACGACTAAGTTTGCCCCTGCTGTACTTTCAGTCGGAGATAATAAAATTGGAGAAGATAATTTGAAAAAAATTGGTGAAGAAATCACCGGACCGAAAAATAGCTGGTCACTGCGAAATGGAGCGGGAAATACTTTTTGGTTGGTGCTGTTCATATTAATCGCTTTGCCCTTGGTGATTGTGCAAATTGTGTCTATTGGTAAATTTATGGGACTATCTTGGTTTAAACTGATTGTGCAAAAAAGCTACGAATCAGCTCAGATGGATAGTACGCGAGAATATTTTAGAAAATTAAAAGTCAGGGATTATGGAGAGTATAGTGTTATAAAGGTTAAAATAGTCGGAGTGTAAAAACTTTTTTGTCTCCCATCAAATCTGCGTCAAGAAATGGCTTGGAGTTGGTGGGGGGTAAAACAAAAACAAAAACAAAAACAAAAGGAGGTAAAAACAAATAGCAAAAACAAAAAATCCCTAAAAAAGGATTAACATAATTAAGGCTAGATTCCTTGCCTTTTTCCTCGAAAGAGGAAGAACACATAAAAAGAGCGGTCTGGGCGTTATCGTCCAGGCCGCTTTTTTTTTGTCAAAAAAGAAAATTAATTTTCCAATGGCAGTTTAATCGTGGTATAATTAAAAGCAATCGGTGGAATAGTTATAAAATAAATATAATAAAATGAACAAAAAAATCAATACTATCCTGGCAGTTGTAATCATGTTTTCGATTGCTGGTATTTTCGGATTTTTATTCTGGCCGAAAGGAGCTGAGCAAAAACCAATTGTATCGGTAGCCAAGAAAGACAATAAGTTGGTCGAAAATAAAAATGGTGGCAACACTGCTGCTCAAAAAGCGCTGACGAGTGGGTTTGCGTATAAGTTGGGAAATAATATCATCTTGACTAATCCTGAAAGTGGACAGGAAAAGATAATTTTTTCTTCGGACCGACTGATTGATTTCGATTATTCGCATGATGGAAAATATTTGGCTTATTCTTTGCGGGAAGAGGGATTTTTGGGTAACGCGGATATCTATTTTTTGGAGCTTGCTAGCGGGAAAACTGTGCGCTTGACTGAGAAAAATAATATAGCATCTTTCAGTCCAAAAATTTATGCTGATGGAAAAAGGGTGGCCTATTTAAGGCGCACGTTTGATGAGAAAAAAGGTAAGCTGAGAGATGGGGAAATTTGGCGAATTGATGCGAGTGGAGAAGCGGCTAGTTCCGTGAAGTTGTTTGGCGATGAAAGTAAGTCCTGGCTTGATCTTGATCCAAGTAAGCGCTGTTGTGTTTGCGGCGCTGATGATGAGCCCTATGAACCGAAAAGCATGCTCGAACTTTCCGCAATTAGTGAAGATGGAAATTTCATTAGTTACCGAGAAGGCGATTTCAGCTTGATGTGTATGGCGGGATTCCAGATGGTGGATAAATTATATGATGTGAAAAAAAGAGAAACATTGCTCCAGACAAAAGTTTTAGCGACGAGGAATAACGAATATTACATCAAATTGCATTCGCAGTTTCCCCCGGATCCATTCCCCTTTTGCATTAGGAATACTTTTTTTGACAAAAATGATCAGCTAGTTTGGGATCCTGATAAAATTGGAGACGCTCCATGCCAGCATGATTATTATTACGAGCCAATCGACTTTACGATCAGCGGGAAAGATGTGGATATGCTTTATCTTGGTTTTAATAAAGCGGGTAACGAGGCGGTTTTAGCGAGAAGCGCTTTAGTTTTTGGTAGTGATCTCGGCGCATATTTCCTTGGGGAGCATCCGGCAGATATTCTTTATCAATCAAAATTAGCCTTTGCGCGCCTTGTTGACGCCAGGAAATTGGGAAATTTTGTGGCCTTTACGGAATGGCCAGCTGGGGCGAAATTTCCGACCTTGAACATTTTGGACTTGAAGACAAAAAATATTTTGCGGACAATCAGTCTAGATAATGATCAGCAGTTTGATGTTGTTTCGCCTGATTAATCAATTAAAAAATAATAAAAAAGCAGCCCGAGTTTTGTTATGCGGGCTGTTCTTTTGTTTGCGGATGTAGTATTTTCTGAG
>JBAXPY010000006.1:0-27286 GCA_037132035.1 Candidatus Moraniibacteriota bacterium
GTGTGTTACTTTATGAATTTAAAGCTACTACTCATCAACTCATCAAGTGCCATTTCATTTTTGTCAAAAAATTTTGGTGCTTGACCTATATCCCAAGCAGCAACTAATTCTTTTTCAGGACTGTATTTGACTTTTTTTACGAAATTTAAAAAGCAATCACTCTCAGGTCCGGATCCTTCAATATCGACATTAAGAATACCTGGCTGCGTTGAGAGTTGTTTTGATTTTAGCTTACATGCTTTTCCATATCTCATTTGAATAAATTCTTCCAAATCCACATCATTTTTTACTTTTTTCACTAAGATTGCCCAAGGGATGCCACTCACCTTTTTATAATCTGATACGGAATCGCTAAGTTGCTGCTTGCTTGCTTCAAGCTGGTTATCATTCTTAATTGTAATCCATACTATACTATCATCGCTTTCAATCACTGTTACCTTGTCAATATTAGGGCCTCCATTGTTGCTAGCCAGCTGAGGGACTTTAATCTCAATCCCAAGTTTTTCGTTTCGATAGGTTTTTAATTCTTGCATTGATTCATTATTTGAAATGAAATAGAAAATTATTGGCGTGCAAGTTCCGCTTGTGATTAGTTCTGCGCTACAGACGATCGGGTCATTAATCTTTAGTGGAATATTGCTGATATTATTAAATGATGTGTGCTCACCAGTTAGGGATTTTACTAAGGGGCTATCCGGTAGCTTGTTTGTTGCTGTAAAAGTAAATTTTGTTGTTACATCAGAATCTTCACTGGGAAATGATATCACTTTACAATTGCCCGGCACGGATTGATACTGGCATGCCCCGCCGACTATCGAAGGACTTTTTTCTCCCGGACAAGGTGTGAATTCACAATCTAATCCAGCACGATAAACAAGCGATCCGTCCGAGCATTGTTTGGCATCTTCTCTGCACATGACATTTTCTATGGTTGGTTGTTTGTGGGTGAAAGTGGCAAATGTGTTTTCTGGGCATGGCGCAAATTCGCAATTCGGCTCAGTGCGAGAAACATGGGATCCATCAGAGCATTCTTTGGCTTCTTCGGTGCAAGTAACTGGATTGGCGAGTTTATTTTTTGGTACAAGATTCGCGATTTGCGTTTCATCTATGGATTGGCTTGTTCCATAATGCCAAATGAATAATCCGATAGTGAATGCGATAATAATGAGAACCATTATTCCTAAGCTGGCTTTTATTTTTTGATCCATTTTTTTTATATTATTTTTTTAAAATCTTTATTTTATTATACCACAAAAAAAGCCAAAGTTTTTTCAAGATGAACTCAGTTGCATTTAATGCTTAAATATGCTAATTTTAGCAGTAGTAAGCAATAATTTAAAAAAAATATGATGACAATCCAAGAGATTTACAATCTAGCTATTGAGCTGGGAATTAAAAATGATTTTCGTACTAAAAAGGAAATTGAAGCTTATTTAGAGCGCAAAAAAGATGAATATGCCAAGCTTTCAAAGGATGAGCAGAGATATTTTGATAAAGAAAGATTGACTAATCCTTATGCCGATTCGCGGATTCACAATGACAATGGCACGAAAAAAATCAAGAAAGTTTTGGCGGGAATCGATATTTCTGTTGGTGGTCTGATTTTAGCACGCGAGCTTGGAGTAGATTTAGTCATCAATCATCATCCAGTGGGATTAGCATTGTCAGGCTTAGACGCAGTGATGGATTTGCAAATAGAGGTGATGGAGAAAATTGGTGTGCCGGTCAATATCGCGGAAAAAATGATTCATAAAAGAATTTCCGAAGTAACGCGGGGAATTAATCCAATTAATCACTATGTGACAGTAGATGCGGCGAAACTATTAAAAGTAAATCTGATAAATGTGCATACGCCGGCGGATAATTTGGTGGCGCAGTTTATTACAAAACTGATTGAAAATGATCAGCCTCGTTATGTCGGAGAAATATTGGAAGTCCTGGAGCGTGTGCCGGAGTATCAAGAAGCGAAAAGACAAGGCGCTGGACCGATTCTTTTTTCTGGGGATAAGAAAAATCGCGCTGGGCGTATCGTTGCCTCAGAGATAACTGGTGGCACAGAAGGCTCAAAAGAAATATATCAAGCAATGGCGAACGCTGGAGTGGGAACTATTATTGGAATGCATCAAAGCGAAGAGCATCGTAAAGCGGCGGAAGATGCACACATTAATGTTGTTATCGCTGGACATATTTCATCTGACTCAATCGGGATGAACTTATTTTTGGACGAGTTGGAAAAGAAAGATGTGGAAGTCGTTTCTTTTGCGGGACTAATTAGATATTCGCGAAATAAGAAAAAATAATATTTATGAATTACAAAAAAATCAATCTTAAAAATGGTTTGCGAATTATTACTGTGCCAATGGCAGAGACACAAACGGTGACAGTGGTGGCGATGGTGGGCGTGGGTAGTCGTTATGAAAATGAAAAAGAAGCGGGACTTTCTCATTTTATTGAGCATATGTTTTTCAAAGGAACCGAAAAGAGGCCGACAGCACTTTCCATTTCTGAAGAGTTGGACGCAATCGGGGGAGAATTTAATGCGTTCACTTCTAAAGACTCAACTGGTTATTATGTCAAAGTTGATGCAAAACATATTGAAACCGCACTTGATGTAGTTTCAGACATATATCTCAACTCTAAGATTGAAGAAGCGGAAGTGGAAAAAGAACGGGGTACAATCATTCAAGAGCTTCATATGTATGAGGATATGCCGATGCGTAGCGTAGGAGATGTTTTTGAGAGCTTGCTTTATCCTGGAACGTTTTTGGGGCGGGATATCATTGGTTATAAGGAGACAATCGAAAAATTTAAAAGAGCAGATTTTTTGAAATACATGAAACGTTTTTATCTGTCGAATGACACTGTCATTTGTGTGGCAGGAAAATTTGATGAAAAGAAAATAGTCGATCAGATAAGCATATATTTTCGAGAAATGACTGAAGGAAAAAAGCCGGAAATTAAGATGGTGAAAGAGTCGCAAAAAAATCCAGCGGTAAAAATTAAATTCAAAAAAACAGATCAGACTCAATTGGTTATTGGTGTTCGGGCCTATGATCTATATAGCGAAAAACGTTTTGCCCTGTCGCTACTTTCCATAATTTTGGGCGGAAATATGTCCAGTCGGCTATTTATTGAAGTACGGGAGCGCAGGGGTTTAGCCTATTATGTGCGTACTAATACGGAATCATTCGAAGAATGTGGATATCTTGCTACGCAAGCAGGAGTAGAACATAAAAATTTAACCTTAGCAATTAAGACAATCCTTTCTGAATACAAAAAGATTGCAGAAGAAAAAGTATCAGAAAAAGAACTTAAAAAATCAAAGGATTATATCAAGGGAAAGATGGTAATGGGGATGGAGGCATCCGACGAAGTGGCAATGTTTTTTGTCGGTCAAGAGTTGACACGAAAAGAAATTTTGGAAAGAGAGGATATTTTCAAACGAATTGATTTGGTGACAGTGGATGATATATTATTAGTTGCGAAAGAAATTTTCCAAAACAAGAGATTAAATTTAGCAATTATTGGACCTCACAAAAATAGTGAGAAATTGCAAAAGATGTTAATTGTTTAGAATAAATCTATGCAAAAAAATGAAATCGAAATTTCCACTGGGATAGTTTTTCGGACTATTCTTGTTCTCTTGGCTATTTGGTTTCTCTATCTTGTAATGGATGTTATTGCGTTGGTTTTTATCGCGGTCATCATTACCTCAGCGATGGATCCGATGGTGGATTGGCTACAAGTAAAAAAAATTCCTCGTACTATTGGAGTTTTGGGCTTGTTCTTGGCATTATTTTTATTAGTTGTGCTTGTTGGTTCTTTTCTTGTCCCACCAATTATCACTCAATTCCAAGATTTTTCTCAAAATGTGCCAAAATACTTTAGTATTAGTGAGGAAAGCCTTTCGCGTCTTAAGATTTTTTTTGATAGTAAGCATATCAAATTTGATCCTCAGCAATTGACAAGCAATTTTGCTGGCTCCCTTACTAATCTCTCTGGCAATATTTTTTCTCGAACGGCGGATGTTTTTTCTGGCTTTATTTCCGTGATCGTGGTTTTCTCTCTGGCATTTTATATGACAGTTGAAGAAAGTGGTATTAAAAAATTTATTATTTCTGTTACGCCAGATCAATACAGGAAATATGCGGTTGACTTAACGACACGGATAAAAGAGAAAATCGGCAAATGGATGCTGGGTCAATTGGTTTTGATGCTCATCATTTTTGTGCTTGACGCAATCGGGCTTTCCCTTATTGGCGTTCCCTATGCCTTGGTCTTGGCAATTTTTGCCGGAGTGATGGAGATTGTGCCCTATATCGGTCCGATTATTTCGGCTATCCCAGGAATAATTTTGGGCTTTACAATTTCTCCAACAATAGGATTTCTTGCAATGCTCGTTTATCTTATTTCTCAGCAGTTGGAGAACAATTTAATTGTTCCACAAATCATGAAAAGAGCAGTGGGACTAAATCCTGTCGCAACAATCATTGCTCTGCTTGTTGGGTTACGCTTGGGTGGTGTAATGGGTGCCATTTTGGCCATTCCAGTGGCAACAGCGATTAGTCTCGCGGTTAATGATTTTATAGCTAAGAGAAAAGCATAAATTCTGAAAATGGTATGTTTAATTCTTCTGGTGGCGGTGGCTTATTTTATAAAAAGTAAAATAGTAGCTAAAAGGGAAATGGCGAGGTCATTAATGGAATTGCGCAGTGTCCACATCCGCTCTTTAGAATATTTTGGAAATCTGTCATATCGATGAGAAAGAGAATGAAATTTTTTTATTTTAGCTAAAAATGGAAGGCGAATTTTGCAATAAAAAAGAAGGGTGAGTAGGTCTGGAAACATTGAAAAGAAAGATCCTAATAGAATGTTTCTTACTTGCTCGAAGTTAGCTTTTTGGAAATAGAGAGCAGAAAGAATAATGAGGAAGCCTGAAAAAAGGTCCAAGGTGACTTTCCACCAAGTTGTTTTTATGGAGGCTATGCGATCATCAAAATATTCTCCATGGCGCAGACCGTCCATAATAAAATGAATTGCCAAGGATAATATGATGATGAGAAAGGGGTTTTCGATGTTTTTCCCAATAGCAGCCCCAGTGAGGGCATGAGTGACAAGAATCATAGTATTTGAAAAAATATTCTATTTAAGCTAAGCTTAATTTATGGCTACAGGCATATTATACATCGTGGCGACACCAATTGGCAATCTGGGTGACATTACCGTTCGGGCAATAGAGACCTTGCAGAAGGTTGATTTGATTGTGTGTGAGGATACGCGGACGAGTCGCAAACTCTTGGATCGATATGAAATCAAGACTGCCGCAACCTCTTTCTATCAAATCCAGAAGAGTAATGGTGCAACCAAGCCAGTGCCTAAATTGGATTACCTCACCACCGAGCTGTCTGGAGGGAAAAATATCGCACTCATTACAGATGCTGGAACGCCAGGAATATCTGACCCTGGCAACCAGCTGGTGGCGCGCGCAGTGGAAAGTTCAATTGTAGTTATCCCTATTCCTGGTGTCAGTGCTCTCACGACTCTTGCTAGTGTTTCCGGCATAGACCTGACAAGATTTATTTTTTTAGGCTTTCCACCTCACAAAAAAGGCCGCGAAACTTTTTTTAAAGAAGTTGTCGCGCAAAAATACCCGGTCAGTTATTTTGAGTCGCCTCATCGAGTTGTCAAAAATCTGGAACTTTTGAAAAGTCTCGCTCCGGAAAAGAGAATAATTCTCGGTCGTGAGCTAACAAAAATGTTTGAAGAAATTGTTCGTGGAACGGTAGAGGAAGTTTTGAATTATTTTATTGAAAATCCAGGGAAAGTAAAAGGGGAGTTCGTTGTAATTGTTTATTAATCAATATCCTCTTCTCCCTCCGGGAGAGGATGCCCGTAGGGCAGGTGAGGGCGCTGACCAATGCAAATAAAACCACCAATTAACAAAATAACCCTAGGGAGAAGCAGGAATCTTAGAAGGAAAACCACTCAGCAAGAAATAATTCTTTGATCTAGGATTAAAAACAGAAAATTCAAAAACCTGAAATTCAGAAGGCAATATCAACTCGGAAAATACATCGTAGATTTTGTTTGTTTGGATAAAAAATTGATAATAGAATTAGATGGTTGGCAGCATAGCGAACAAGAAGGCTACGACGCAGAAAGAACTAGGTATTTAGAGAAATTCGGTTTTAAGGTAGCTAGAATTTGAAACGGAGAAGTCAATACTAATTTAGAGGGAGTATTTTTGAAATTAGAAGAATTATTGTAGCGCACCCTCATCCGGCCTTTGGCCACCTTCTCCCGGAGGGAGAAGAGGATTTTCATAGGGTTTCCTAGCTAATTTATTTAATTCTAGTATTAAGCAGTATGCAATTCAATCTAGCCGTCAAAGGAATAGTTCGAAAAGGGGATGAAGTTTTGGTTTTGAAAAGAAGCGCTGTAGATGAACATAAGCCTAGCGTTTGGGAAACAGTTGGTGGCGGAATGGAAACGCAAAACTCACCGCAAGAAGCGCTCAAAAGAGAAATTCGAGAAGAAACTGGTCTTGAGGTTGAAGTGGGTGAACCATTTAATGTTTTTACTTTCACAAAAGACAGTGGAGAATTTAAGATCGGCATCACTTTCCTTTGCGATTATGTTTCTGGTGAAGTGAAGTTAAGCGAAGAGCATAGCGAATATAAATGGATTAAACCGGAAGAATTTAATCAATTAGAATCAATCGCGTCACTCCACGACGAAATTGAAAAATATGCTAAAAAATATGGAAGATAAAAATATGTCCGCTTTGGGTGGAAAAAATAAATTTTACATCACAACTACGCTGCCCTATGTTAATGCTAAACCGCACATCGGTTTTGCTAAAGAAATTGTCGAAGCAGACGTTTTGGCGCGATATCACCGTGAGCAGGGTGATGAAGTTTTTTTCAATACTGGGACGGATGAACATGGACAAAAAATCTATCAAAAAGCCCAAGAGTTAGGAGTGGAAGTAGAAGCCTATTGTGACAGCGTGGTGCCTGAATTTGATAAATTGAAGCATTCACTTGATTTAAGCTTTGACAATTTCATCCGAACGACAGATGAGCATCACATTGAAGCTGCGCAGGAATTTTGGAAACTTTGCGAAAAAAATGGTGATATCTATAAAAAAAATTACAAAGTAAGATATTGTGTTGGTTGTGAGTTAGAAAAAACTGATTCAGAGCTTCTGGACGGAAAATGTCCTGATCATCCGAATATGGAAATTGAAACTATCGAGGAGGAAAATTATTTTTTTCGTTTTTCCGCCTATCAGGAAAAACTCTTGGAATTATATAAAAATAATCCAAATTTCGTGGTGCCGCAAAAAAGAATGAATGAGGTGCGGAGTTTTGTGGAACGGGGACTTGAGGATTTTAGTGTTTCTCGACTCAAAAGCAAAATGTCCTGGGGCGTGCCAGTTCCGGGGGATGATGAACATGTGATGTATGTTTGGTTCGACGCGCTGGTGAATTATATCTCAACTCTAGGTTGGCCCCATAATTTAGAGAATTTTGAAAAATTTTGGCCGGGCGTGCAAGTTTGCGGAAAAGATAATTTACGTCAGCAATCAGCGATGTGGCAAGCGATGCTTATGTCTGCGAAGTTATCTAATTCCAAGCAAATTTTTGTAAATGGTTTTATTACGGTCGATGGTCAAAAAATGAGCAAGTCCTTAGGTAATGTTATTTCGCCCTATGAAATGGTGGAAAAATTCGGCACGGACGCAACGCGCTATCTGCTCCTGGCTGGAGCAAATTTTGGTGAGGATTTTGATATTACTTGGGAAAAGCTGATTGAGAGATATAACGCCGATTTGGCGAATGGGTTGGGGAATTTGGTTTCGCGGGTGATGAAATTGGCAGAGAACTATGATTATTCAGTTGAGGAAACGTGGAGTCTCGCAATTTCCAAGTCTGAATTTTCAGAATTATTTAAAAAAATGGAATTGGATAATGCCTTGGGATTTGTTAATGATTATGTAAGAAGAGGCGATAAGTTTATTAATGATAGCGAGCCATGGAAGCTTGTAAAAAATGACAAAGATAAATTTAATGGAGTAATGAAGCAATCATTGAATTCGTTGCTTTCAATATCCCAAATTGTAGCTCCTTTTATGCCTGAAACTTCCAAGAGAATCAAAAAAGCACTGGAGATGAAAAAACTGGATGAGATTTTGTTTAGGAGGATTAAATAAATTTTTAAAAAATAAAAGAAATAAATTAACACACAAGAAAGTTAAATATTGAACCAAGAATATGTCAGAACAATATAGGCCATACAAATTTTCCAATCTTATCGAAAAAACGGGAGATAAGTCTGCGGTAAATTTAATTTATCAAAATAAAAACATTGACCTGCCTTTTGCTGATTTAAAAAATTTGGCTTATTTTGTTGACCCACAGGGGGAAGCAGAGTTAATCACCCATCCGCACCATCATCGAGCAGCTAGATTGCCCGATATTGCAATGAAAGATCGTCAAGGTAACCTTTATTTTCAAACGACCGTAAAAGGAGGGGGTTATCTTTATCCCGAAGGTTATCAAAGTAAAAAAGACAATTATTGTGGGCAAAGTAATTCGGAAATTACGGTGCAAAAATCCGTAGAAGACCCTTGGGGGTATAAAGTTTTAGGCTTATTCGATCGTCGCAATGTTGGTTCTCTGATAGAGAATATTAAAAAAATGAAACAAGCTGGTTTGCGTTGTGAAGAACTGGCCGGAGTCTTGGAGCTAAAGAAAGTTTTGCTTGACGGTGAACCCGTTGATGTCGCTTCCCTGAGAAATTATCTGACCGATGAAGCAAAAAAACAAAACTTTCCTCAAAAATATTTGGATGATCTGAAAGGTTTTGAGCCAGCCCTTTTGATTCGGGTTTTAAGGGATGATACAAGAATCCAAGATTTTTGTTCAGCGGATAACAAGGAAAAAAAGAAAATCTTGGTCGAAGTTTTTAATCGGCTTAATCTGGGGAATGAATATGCAAAAAAAGAGGAGCGCTATGACGCCAACAATCCAGAATCGATTAAAAAATATCTGGAAGATTTTTTTGTTCAATCGGGAAAAAATCTGGCAATTATGCAAAATAATGGTGCGATGATGACCTATCTTAATTCGGGCAATATCACCTTGTCGTTGGGAGAAATAGTAGATTTGGATTCTATTGTTTTTTTGGATAAAGGTTATTCCGCACATATTACACCAGACAGAGAAAGCGGCATTCCCAAAGGCTACAAGAAGGACATTCGTGATCAGATCTATGCCCTGGGTAAAATGTTTGCGAATGCTTTTGAGGGAATGATTGCGGTTGACAATTCCTTGCGAGAAAGGCTCACAGCTGCTTTCTTGGATAGTTATGAAAAAAATTTTGATTTGGGAAAAATAAAATCATTGCAATTGGATCCAGCGGCCATAAAAAAAGTTGTAAAGGATTTTGCCAGTGAAATGATTAGTCACAACAGAAGCGTGTCGCCAGTAAAATTATTATAATTTATGGTCAAGGAATTTTAATATTCCTGACCACTGTTCTGCCCTTTGGGTATAACTAATAATTATTTTCAAAAAATATGCCAAAATTGGAAAATTGGAATAATAGAGCAGCTTCAAATAGAACTGCCAAGGAAGAAATTTCCGAGGGAGAAGAAGAGTATAAAAGAGAGGAAAAGGGCGGGAGAGGGCCGGAAGGAAAATATTGGAACGATGAGGATATCGAGGCGGTGTACGGGGGATATGACAATGATGATGAGGATGATTCTGGTTATATGATGCACGGAGTTTATTATGATGAAAAAATGCAAATACTGGAAGAGAGTATCTTGCAGGGTGATTTTAGTTCGGCAGACAATGTATTGGACTACTATAAAAGGTTGGACAATATTAAGTTGGTTTTAAAAAATGTTGTGGTGAGCTATTTGTTTCTTCCAAAAGATCAGCTCAATTTATCAATGAATAGGTTGACTGATTTTTTGAATCAAACCAAAACTTCAAGAACAAAAGGATTGAATTTTTCTCCTTCCCAATTTTTGGACTCTTCAGAGGTTAAGGCGTTTATTAATAATGAGCTCGGCGACAGGGATGATGAGCAGGGTTATCTTGAGAGTCTAAATAGGTTGAATATTTCTTTAAAAAAGAAAGAGAGGCTTGGCTTGGATTGGATAAAAGAGCAATTAGAAACTGGCTACTTTGGTTATATTCAAGAATTCAAAGAACAAATCTTAAAGCATTTTAAGAATTTAGATTTTACAGAGATAGAGGAGTTTGCTTTGGTAGGAATAAAAAATGCTCTTTCTGCCAAAAATACAAGTTTGTTTTCCATTTTAATGAATAACTCCTTAATTTCTTCCGATAAAATTAATTCTCCAGAAATGAAAGAAATTGTTACCAATTCTTTTTGGGATTGCCTGGCTCTTGGTTATATTGATGGGGCATTAGAGATTAGAGAGCGATTTGAATTTCTAACTGACCTGCCTGACACTCCAGAGGTGAAAGAAAAAATATTAGAAGCATTAGTAGATAATCTTTCCCGAGGCGCTGCTGAGGGTGCGATTAAAATTAAAGATAATTTCAATATTTCTCCAGAGAAAATTAATTCCCCAGAAGTCGAGCAAGCTGCCTTGGTTGGTTTGTCGAATGGCCTTACGGATAGGTATTGTAATATTCTTGGTGCTATAAGAATCAAAGATAATTTTCCAATTTCTCCAGAAAAACTCGAATTAGTGGCTGTAAAAGGAATCATTAGCCGCTTGCCAGCGGGAAGTTTCGGGAATTTTGAAATAATAGAAGAAATAAAAGAAAATTTCCCGATTTCTCCGGAAAAACTTAGTTCTCCTGAGGTTGAGCGGGCGGTTTTGGATTATTTAAACCAATGTCCGCGGGATTATTTTGTTAGAGAAGCGCTTAAAGTCAAAGAACATTTTTCGATTGTTCCAGAAAAATTAGAAAAAATTGCTTTGAAAAATTTGATATATTTTCTATCAGCGGGTGAGTATAGTAATGTGATAAAAATTAAAGCAGAAATTTTTATCTCTTCGGAAAATCTTAGTTCACTAGAGGTGGAGCAGGCGGTGTTGGCTTGTTTAGATAGAGCTTTATCAACGGATCGTCTTGAAAATGCGTTTGAAATTAAAAATATTTTTCCCCTTTCCCCGGAAAAATTAGAGGAAGTTGCACTAAAAAATTTAGTTTTCTGGTTGTTGCAAGGCAAGCCCAATACTGCAATTAAAATTAAAGAGAATTTTATTATCTCTCCAGAAAAGCTCAATACTCCAGAAATTGAACAAATGGCATTGGCTTCTCTGAATAATTGCTTATCGGCAATTTCTTTGGTGATCAATGACGCTATAAAAATCAAAGATAATTTTCCAATGTCTCCAGAAAAAGTGGAAGAAATCGCTTTGAAAAATTTGAACAGTCGCTTAGTAAAAGGAGACATTGCTAATGCATATATAATTAAAGATAAGTTCACTATTTCTCAGGAAAAGCTTGATTCTCCGGAAGTTGAAGGTGCTGCTTTATCAGGGATCATCAGCAGCTTAACAGGTGGAAAGATAGATGAAGCGCTTAAGCTTAAAAATTTTTTCAAGATATCTTCAGAAAAACTCAACTCCCCAGAAGTCGAAGAAGCAGCCATTGTTTGCTTGGACAAGCTTTTATCGCAATCAGCTATTGACACGGACAAGATTGCCAATCTTGGAAAAAACTTTTCAATTTCTCCTGAAAAAGTGGAGAAAATCGCTTTGAAAAATCTAAAAAGTTGGCTATTAAAGGGTGGGCGTGTTACAGCAATTAAAATTAAAAATGTTTTTACAATTCCTCCAGAGAAACTCAATTCCCCAGAGATTGAACAAGCAGTGCTGGTTTGTATAGACAAAGCTTTGTCGAGTTGTTACCTTAATGAAGCGCGCGATATTAAAAACGCTTTTATTGTTTCTCCAGAAAAAGTGGAGGAAATCGCTTTGAAAAATATAATCAGCTATTTGACAAAAGGTGATTTCAGTCAAGCAATTCAAGTCAAAGAATATTTTCCTCTTTCTCCAGAAAAACTCAATTCCCCAGAAGTCGAACGGTTGGCAATGATTTGTTTGAAAAATAGTTTTTCAAACGGACGAATCAGTGACGCAATCAGGGTAAAGGGACAATTTGTTATTTCCCCAGAAAAATTAGAGGAGTTTGTTTTGGGTGGGCTTATTAATCGTTTATTAAATGTAGATTATGATAGTGCTTTGAGGATAAAGGAAAATTTTGCAATTTCTTCGGAAAAACTTAATTCCCCGGAAGTTGAAGCAGCAGCAGCTATTTGCTTGGACAAACTTTTATTAGGTAATGTAATTGAAAAAGGAATTGAAATCAAAAATAATTTTCCAATTTCTTCGGAAAAAGTGGAAGAGATTGTCTTGAAAAATCTAATAATTTACCTATCAAACGGCAATAATCAGAGTGCAATCAAAATCATAAATAATTTTGTAATTTCTCAAGAGAAACTCAACTCCCCTGAGGTTGTACAAGCGGCTGGCGTTTGTTTGGACAAGCTTTTGCTAACATATTCAAGTGCTGAAGGAGTTGAGATTAAAAATATCTTCAATATTTCTCCGGAAAAAGTGGAGGAAATTGCTTTTAAAAATCTAATAATTCACTTATTGAAAGGCAGTAAGCACGCTGGTGTAATTAAAAAAAATTTTTCTATTTCTCAGGAGAATTTAAATTCTCCTGAAGTCGAGGAGGCGACTTTGCGGGGATTAGTTACAAATTTGTCAAAGGGGCGGGTTGATGAAGCAATCAATATTAAAGATAACTTTTCAATTTCTCCAGAAAAGTTGAATTCATCCGAAGTTGAAGCAGCTGCTTTAGCCGGAATGAGGTTATATTTTTTGAATAACTATTTAGGCGAGGCAGTTAAGATTAAAGACAATTTTAAGATTTCTCCAGAAAAATTAAAAGACACTGTTTTGAAAGGTGCGAGTGCTAATCTTTGGTCTGGTAAGATTTCTGGTCGCTATGCACGAGAAATAGTGAACACTTTTTCGATTTCTCTTGAAAAAATGCTTCGAAGATATTTTTTAAATTCCACCCCCGAGGAAAGAAGAATGATTGAGTTTATTGGTGCGATTTTAAATGAAGAAGAAAGAAAAGAAATGCTCCAAAAATTTGGACCAGAGGCAGAAGTTTTATTCCAGAGCGGTGATGCCAAGGCCAAGAAAAAGCCTTCTAGCGAAAAAAGAAATGAAATCATTTCGAATTTCAAAAAAAAGATAATTGATTCGATTGAGGATGGATCAGAAGCGAGAACTTTTAATAAATTGGCTTTTGTTATCAAAGAATTGGACAACCAAAGGGGGGATGATGAACAGTCCACCGCTGATTTCCTATTTGAGATTTCCAAAGATATTTCCAAAAAACTGGATGATAGAAAATTTCTAATTTTAGTTAGAAAACTTTCAGAAATTAAAGACCCCAAGGCTAATTTTTTTGCACTTCGCTTGGCTGGCCAATCCCGAGTAAAGCCCTTGGCTTTCGCTCATGCGATACAGAAACTTTCAGAGAATAGCTTCATTCCTAAAGTACCTAGCCAGCTTATGCTGGAAGAAAAAGACGGCAAAAAACGACTTAGCCGAGAAAAGGTGGCTACTTTGCAGAAAATCATCAGCGAATACCCCAACCAATTTTCTACTATTGTTTCAACGCTTTCAGATCCGAGATTAAATGATTTTGATTTAGTCAAAGAAAAAGAATCGGTGTTCTCTAGTCTTAATGATTTCAAGGCGGTTACTCCTATCATTTTTAACCGATATCGCTTGGCCGATGAATCGGGAAGAAAGGAATTGGTAAATAAGGTTGATCAAATAAGACCGATACTATTTAAGAATCAGCCAATAAAAGACATTTTTAAGAATGAAGACAGGGAAATTTTTACGGAAATGGTATATATTGCCTATAATCCGATTGGTATGAATTTTAATGATGTGGAGAGACTGTTGGAGGTAATAAAGGATAGGACGCAGGACTTGGAAAAGTATAAATTTCCAGAAGAGGGTTATGATTTTTCCCTAGATGAAAAAAAAAGCTATCGCCTTAAGCTAGGGGAGAAAATCAGTCCTCAAATACTGTTAAAAATAACAGATATTTTTTCTGGAAATTTTCCAAAGAGTGAGGACGAAGCCAAAAGAATATCTGGGACTATCGCCAAACTGGCCAAGGGAGGCACTGATTTGAAAGAGGCGGAAATAGCTTCGCTCCTTGCTTTGCTAGCTGAAGAAGACCAGATCAAGGAGTTTAAAGCCAGAATCGTCGAGGCGGAAGCTCTGCCGCGGAAATTCCTGAGTGAGGCCAAGGAAAATCTGGGAGTCTTTTTCAATGACAACTTTTCTCGTGCACTTGAACAATTTCTCTCGGCTAATCCTCAATCAAAAGAAAAACTGGAGGCCATCTTGTCTCGTCCGGAGAGGTTGGAGTCTATTAAGAAAAAAATCGGAAAACAGCTCGAGGAAAAGAATCTGGCAGTTGACTGGGAAAATCCAAGCCAGGTCATCGGCGCTAGTTTTTCGTTTTTTATTCTGAAAAAATTACGACAAGAAATTTCCAAAGAAATTAAAAAGTACGAGCTAGCACCAGAGGGCGAGGGCGAGGAAATGAGTTCTGATAATTCTGATTTAAAGGCGTATATTTCAAAAAATGTCGGATCTTTTTTTGCCAAAGCTTCGGCCGGAATTTGTACGGCTCAAAATATCCCACTATTTAATCGCCAGGATCATTTTCATATTAATGTAGTGGAAAATAACAGAACTGTCCAAGCAAATATTCAGGCCTACCTCGTTGATTATCCTCAGGGCAAAAAATCCCTCTTTCTTCGTGGTGTTAATCCTAATGTCAAATTTATTAAAGACATTAGTGTTCCTGCTTTTTGTGATAAGGTGATTAAAGTTGCCAAGCAATTTCAACAAGATAATGGCTTGGCAGGAGTTTATCTTTCTGAACAATTAGGTGGCTGGCATGCTTTGTCAAATCGAGCAGAAGTGGCCGACTATTTAGCAGAAAAATATTTGAAAAAAGATAAGGAGAGAGAATTCAGTCTTGATATTGTTGACGGAAGAAGGATTAGTAGGATGTATGAAGTATGAAAGATTATTTTTTAAAAGTTATGCTAATCGAAACCCACGCCCACATTGACGATAAACAATTCGACGCGGATCGCGATGAAGTGATTAAGCGCGCCTTTGATGGTGGCGTGGAAAAAATTATCAATATTGGCGCGGGACTGGGCAGCAGTCAGCGGTCGGTGGCGTTGGCGGAAAAATGTGAAAATATTTTTTGTTCCATTGGACTTCATCCGCACTATTTTATGGAATATGGCGAGAAAAGTTTTAAGCGTATTCCTGAATTTAAGGCGCTGGCTTCGAGTAAGAAATTAGTAGCTATTGGCGAGATTGGTTTGGATTATTTTATTCCTGATGGCAGCTTGATCACTGACGCTCAAAAAGAGTTGCAGAAAAAAGGTTTTACGCTTCAGCTAGAATTTGCAAAAGAATTAAAATTACCAGTTATCCTGCATTGCCGTGGGTCGCGCCCAGAAGCGCCGAGTGCGTATCGCGAAGCAGATGATGCCTATGAAGACGTTTTTGCAATTGTTTCGGAGTTTCCAGAGTTGAATTTTGTCTGGCACAGTTTTGGAGGGCGATTGATTTTTGTAGAAAAAGTTTTGGAAAAAGAAAATATGCTGATTTCTTTCGCGGGAAACATCACCTATAATAAACCAGGCGCAGAGATTTTTGCAGTCATCAAAAAAATACCGCTTGAGAGAATTATGCTCGAAACGGATTGTCCCTATCTGGCGCCGGTGCCAATGCGGGGAGGAAGAAATGAACCGCTCTATGTGAAATATGTGGCACAAAAAATCGCCGAAGTGAAAAATGTCGATTTTGAGGACTTGGCGAAAGTCACCACGAGTACGGCGGAGAGGTTTTTTGGGCTCTAGATATCTATAAAATCTCTAATATTGACTTTTTTCGCTTTTTGCGAGAGAATAGTTAAGTAGTGTAATCTAAAATATGAATAGCAAGAAAAAGGAAATAAAGATGCTGTGGTGGCAGCCGAGTTTGGTTTTGTTTGGAAAACTCAGCGGCTGGATCGGTGGACCAATTATTGCGGCCTTATTCTTAGGAAGATGGCTGGATAATAAATATGGAACTGAGCCAAAGTTATTCTTGCTATGTGTTGGAGTGGCCTTTTTTGTTTCCGCTTATGGGATCGTCAAGGATACATTGGTGGTGATGAAAAAAATTGAAGATGATGCCAAAAAAGAAAAGAAATTGAAAGCTGAAAAGGAAGTTGATTTTGTTGAAGATAAAGATAAATAATTATGTCGGAACAAGCAACTATCACAACTAATTCTGAAATCGCGGAAACGCCAAGTGCTCCAGCAAGTCATGAAGCAACACTTTTTGCGGAACCTTTGGGACATATCGGAAGCCTCACTGTTACCAATTCATTGCTGGCCAGTTGGATTGCTGTTTTTGTGCTAGTTATGTTTCTTTTGTCTGTTGGCAAGAGAGTCCGGAAAGTGCCGAGGGGTGTACAGAACATTTTTGAAATTATTTTGGAAAAAGCCCTAGAATTGGCTGACAGCGTAACTGGTTCAAGAAAAAAATCAGAAAAGTTTCTACCAATCTCATTGGCTCTATTTCTTTTCATCTTTGTGAATAATTGGATGGGACTTCTTCCGGGAATGGGAACAATCGGCTTTAATGAGGTGGAAGATGGTCATAAGCTTTTTATCCCGCTTTTCCGCGGGGGAACGGCTGATATCAACACGACTCTCGCGCTAGCACTTTTTGCGGTCATTGCTTCACATGTGGCGGGCGTGCTCACGGTTGGCGCGTGGAATTATTTCAATAAGTTTGTGAACGTTAAGCTTCTCTTGGAGATTCCCGGAAAGATTAGAAAAGATTTCACGATTGTGCTGGTTAACCCGATTAAAATTTTTGTGGGCTTAGTGGAAATTATTAGTGAATTTGCCAAGATGGCTTCACTTACTTTTCGTCTTTTTGGCAACATTTTCGCGGGCGAAGTACTCCTAGCTTCAATGATGGCACTTTTCGCCTATGTTTTGCCACTACCGTTTATGTTTTTGGAAATGATTGTGGGGATAATTCAGGCGCTCATTTTTTCGATACTGGCCATGGTGTATATGACAATAGCAACGCAAGAACATGAACATTAGTGTTAATTAATTTTTTTAATTTATTCTCACGGCGACGTTAAAAATAACAGAACTCAGTCGACCGTTAGGGTAGAGATATAATATTATGGATATGACAATGCTTGCGAAAGCTTTGGCAATCGGAATCGGTTCAATTGCACCAGCGTTTGCAATTGGAAAAATTGGCGCAAAAGCTATGGAATCAATCGGGCGAAATCCTGAGTGTGCAGAAAAGATCTTGCTCCCAATGCTTCTCGCTGCAGCTTTTGCTGAAGCCGTGGCTATTTATGCCTTGGTTATTGCTTTCTCAATCAAATAGTATTTTTCTCCAGTTCCGATTGAGTTCGGGGCTGGAATAAGATTATTATTTAACACTCACGTTTATGGACGAACTCATTAAAACATTTCACATTGAAGTCAATCTCCTTGTGGCACAGATGGTTAATTTTGCTATTGTGCTCTTTGTGCTCTACAAATTTGCCTACAAGCCAGTTCTGAAAACTCTGAATAGCCGAACGAATAAAATCGAAAAAGGTCTCGAAGATGCTGATGCGGCTGGAAAAAAATTGGAAGAGATTGTGGAGAAAGAAAAAGAAGTAATGGTTAATGCCAAAAAGGAAGCGCAAGAAATTGTGAAAGCCGCCGAAGAACAAGCGAAAGCCAATTCAATGAGTATTGTGCTGGAAGCGAGAAATCAAAGTGAAAAACTGCTAGTCAGCGCTAAGAGTCAGATCGAACAGGAGAAAAACAAGATGCTCACAGAAGTGAGGGGTGAAATTGCTAATTTAGTAGTTTTGGCGACAGAGAAGATTATTGGGGAGAAATTGGATCAGAATAAAGATAGGGAGCTCATAGAGAAGGCGATTAAATAGGTTAATAGTTTTTCTTTCTGTGTCATCCCCGAGAAGTCGGGGATCCAGTCACCTCAGGCTATAGAAAAAGAAAAACGAGATTTGTTAGTTTAAGAATAGAAGTTAGAAGATTTATAATTCGATTTTCCAGGGTTTAAAACTAGTGGAACCTGGATTCCCGCCTTCGCGGGAATGACACACAGGGGGATTGATAACTTAGAAATATTATGCGAATAACATCAGCTCAATACGCGAAATCATTATACGAAGCGACTGCGGAAAAATCTCACGGCGAGGTTGATGTTTTGATTTCCAATTTTGTGAAAATTCTGGCCAAAAACGGACAGATGAGACTGAAGAATGAAATCATGCGAAAATTTGAAGCAGTATCGAACATGAAAAATGGGATCGTTGTGGCGGAAGTGAAATCTCGCGAAAAATTGAGTGAAGGAATGATTGAAAAACTGACAAATTTTATCAAAGAAAAATATCAAGCAGAAAAGGTTGTGATTGAAAATATTATTGATGAAAAGATTGGCGGTGGAGTGATTGTGAAAGTGGGGGATGAGATTTTTGACGCTAGTGTGAAGGGGCAGTTGAAGAAGATGAGGAGCGTTTTAGTTAGTTGAAATTAATAGAAGATTCCTCCTCTCCCCTCGGGAGAGGATGTCCGAAGGACAGGTGAGGGTGCGTTATTTTCCAGGAGAGATTTAAAAATTTTTCCTGCATAGTATTACTCCCTCATCCCCGCCTCGGCGGGGCCACCTTCTCCCGGAGGGAGAAGAGGATATTAAGAAAAAGTTCTTTTGAAAATAAAAAAAGCCATCAGTCCATAATAGAAACTGATGACTTTCGAAGGAATTTTATGTGGTGATGGTGTGAAATATGCACGCTTTTTCGCCTAATATTTTCCTAAATAGGCTAGTATTAGGGGATCAGTATTTAAAGTAATTTAACCAGATAGAAATTAAAAACTATGAACAAAGACTACATCATCGAACAACTGAAAAAACAAATTGGTGAATTTGAAAGTGTTGCCACGACAGAAAAAGTCGGAACCGTGGTGGAAATCGGTGACGGCGTGGCGCGAATAATTGGCCTGGAAAATGCACTCTCCAGTGAAATGCTAGAATTCTTGCCCGCCGAAGCTTCAGCGAAGGAGGGTCTCGAACCGATTTATGGAATGGTGCTTAATCTTGAAGAAGATCGGATTGGAGCGATGATTTTGGGTGCTTATGAAGGTATCAAAGAAGGCGACACCGTGCGCTCAACCGGGCGCGTGCTTTCTGTGCCGGTTTCAGAGAATTTTATTGGACGCGTGATTAATCCACTGGGAGTTCCGATTGATGGCAAGGGAGCAATCGCAGCAGATAAATTTATGCCGATTGAAAAAATTGCACCGGGTGTGATCACTCGAAAATCTGTGCATCAGCCGTTGCAAACTGGGATCAAAGCGATTGATGCAATGATTCCAATTGGTCGCGGACAACGCGAACTGATCATTGGAGACCGTCAAACAGGAAAGACTGCGATTGCAGTGGATACTATCATCAATCAAAAAGGTCAAAATGTGAAATGTATCTATGTGGCAATTGGACAAAAAGAATCTAAGATTGCGAGAATTGTAGCAGAATTGGAAGCACGTGGAGCAATGGAATATACGACTGTGGTTGTGGCCGGCGCATCTGATCCAGCACCGCTATCCTACATTGCGCCGTATGCCGGTTGCACCCTCGGAGAATTCTTTATGGACAAAGGTGAGGACGTTCTCATAATTTACGATGACTTGTCTCGTCACGCTTGGGCTTATCGTCAAATTTCCTTGATCTTGCGTCGTCCACCGGGACGTGAAGCCTATCCAGGTGATGTTTTCTATATTCATTCCAGACTGCTCGAGCGTAGCGCGAAACTAAATGAAAATTTTGGTGGTGGTTCGATTACAGCGTTGCCAATTATTGAAACACAGTCAGGCGATGTGAGCGCCTATATTCCAACCAATGTGATTTCCATTACTGACGGACAAATTTATCTTGAAGCCGATTTATTTTACAAAGGAATTCGCCCAGCACTTAATGTGGGAATTTCCGTGTCGCGCGTGGGTTCTTCCGCGCAAACCAAGGCGATGAAAAAAGTGGCGGGAAAATTGCGTTTGGATATTGCCCAGTTCCGAGAGCTCGAAGCGTTTGCTCAATTCGGATCTGATCTTGATGAAAACACCAGGCAACGCATTGAAAGAGGACGCAGAACCGTAGAAATTTTGAAGCAAGGTCAATATGAGCCGATGCTTGTCGAGCATCAGGTGGCCATTATCTACGCTGTGATCAATGGATTCTTGGACGACGTGGCGGTGGAACAAGTAGCCAACTGGGAACGTGATTTTCACAAATATCTTGATTCATCAGCGAAACCTGTCATGGATTTAATTTCCGAGAAAAAGGATTTGACAGATGAGGTGGTGGAAAGACTGGTTGGAGCGATTAAAGAGTTTAAAGAAGTATATCAAAACGGTCACTAAAAAAATATGAATTCAGCACGCGACATCAAACGTCGAATTAAATCGATTAATAATACTAAAAAAATCACCCGCGCGATGGAGATGGTTTCGGCTGCCAAAATGCGCAGGAGTGTTGCCAGCGTGGTGGGAATCCGACCCTATGCTCACTCAGCTTGGAGCGTGCTCACGAACTTAGCCAGAGCTTTTAAGGATTATCAGACAGGACTTTTGGAAGTGCGTGAAGTAAGAAGTGTTTTGGTGATTGCCATTGCGTCAAACCGGGGACTGTGCGGATCATTCAATGCGCAGGTGGCGAAAAAAATTAAAGATGAAATTAACAACCCAGAAAAATTGAAAGTTAATCGGATTGGAGATAAAAAATTGGAATCAAGCGTGCCGAATGTGGATTTGAAAATCGATTTCATTACCGTTGGTAAAAAAGGCGAAGCGATGGTGAGGAGACTTGGCAAAGAAATTGTGGCCACTTTTCCAGAGCTAACCTATTTGCCAAAAATTGAAGATGTGCGGGCTGTTGCCAAAATTGTGATTGCGGATTATCTGGAGAAGAAATATGACAAGGTAGCCGTGATCTATACCGATTTTGTTTCCGCCATCAATCAACAAACAAAAATCAGACAAATCTTGCCAGTTTCAAAGATTGACCTGGAAAAGCAGATTGCTGAGATGGATATTTTGGCTAATGAAGTAGGTCTTAAGGAGCCTGATTTGGAATACAAGATTGAACCAAGTCCAAAAGAACTCTTGGACTATATTTTTCCGCGTCTGATTGAAATGCAGATTTATCACGCCATCCTCGAATCGAACGCTTCCAAAGAATCTTCCAGAATGCTAGCTATGCGAAACGCCACGGATGCAGCGGGGGAGATGGCAGATGGACTCACGCTGGCCTACAACCAACTCAGACAAGCGAAAATTACACAGGAGATCGCGGAAATTTCAGCGGGGAAGGCGACACTTGAACAGTAGACAGGAAGCAGTGAGCAGAAGACAGTAATTGAGAATAATTTATTTATAACACATTAGTATTTAATAACATTTCACAGTGGTCAAGGAATAGAAATCAGTATGAAAAATACTGTTCACTGTTCACTGTTCACTGCTCACTGAATTATGAAAAACACAGGAAAAATCATCCAGGTCATTGGGCCCGTAATAGACGTTGAATTTGAAGGAAATTTGCCGGAAATCTATCACGCTCTGGAAGTTGCGCTGACTGATGGCAATAAATTGATCCTCGAGACCAACCAGCACATTGGAGCCAATCGCGTGCGAACCGTGGCGATGGGATCAACTGATGGAATCAGTCGCGGGATGGTTGTGTCTGACACTGGTGCGCCAATTTCTGTTCCTGTTGGAAAAGAAGTTTTGGGACGGATGTTTAATCTTTTAGGTGAAACAATTGACGGAGTTGATGAAAAAGTGGTAACCGAAAAGAAATATCCGATTCATCGTGACGCACCAAAATTTTCTGAGCAATCAACTAAGGCGGAAATTTTTGAAACTGGCATCAAGGTCGTTGACCTCATTTGTCCTTTTGTGAAAGGTGGAAAAATTGGACTTTTTGGTGGCGCTGGTGTGGGAAAGACTGTGCTTATTCAAGAATTGATTCGCAACATCGCTCGTGAACACGGAGGCTATTCTGTTTTTGCTGGTGTGGGAGAAAGAACACGTGAAGGTAATGACCTCTATAACGAAATGAAAGACTCGGGAGTTTTGAAGCAAACTGCGCTAGTGTTTGGTCAGATGAATGAACCACCAGGAGCACGTCAACGCGTGGCTCTTTCTGCGCTTGCCATGGCGGAATATTTCCGGGATGACGAAGGCAAGGACGTGCTACTTTTTATTGATAATATTTTTCGTTTCACGCAAGCTGGATCAGAAGTGTCGGCGCTCTTGGGACGCATTCCATCTGCTGTGGGTTATCAGCCGACACTGGCAGAAGAAATGGGTAAGTTGCAAGAAAGAATTACTTCAACCAAAAAAGGTTCGATTACTTCCGTGCAAGCCGTCTATGTGCCAGCCGACGACTTGACTGACCCGGCGCCAGCGACGACTTTTGGACATCTTGACTCAACCGTGGTGCTTTCTCGTGCGCTCACTGAACTCGGAATTTATCCGGCGGTTGATCCATTGGATTCATCTTCGACGATTTTGGATCCAAAGATTGTTGGTGATGAACACTATAATGTTGCGCGGAAAGTCCAGATGGTTTTGCAACGCTACAAAGATTTGCAAGATATCATTGCAATTTTGGGAATGGAAGAATTGTCTGATGAGGACAAGGTGACGGTTTCGCGCGCCAGAAAAATTCAGAAATTTTTGTCACAACCATTCTTCGTGGCAGAACAGTTCACGGGCACTCCTGGAAAATATGTGAAGCTAGAAGACACGATCAAAGGTTTCAAAATGATCATTGATGGAGAATTGGACGACGTGGCGGAGCAAGAATTTTACATGAAAGGAAGCATTAGCGAGCTTCACCCTGCTAAATAATATAACAGGGTAATATATCAACTCTATGTCTGAATCAAAGATAAATTTTAAGATAGTTACTTCGGAAAAAACCGTCTATGAAGATGTGATTGATCAAGCGACTTTTATGACGACCGATGGCCAGATTACGATCTTGCCAAATCACCGTTCATATATTACAAGTCTTGAGTCAGGTGAGGCGATGGTAAAGATTAAGGGGGAAGAAGTCTTTCTTTCTATTTCTGGCGGATTTATCGAGTTTCATAATAATACACTCATAGTCCTCGCTGACACGGCTGAGCGGGCGGAAGAGATTGATCTTGCACGCGCGGAAGAAGCGCGAAAGCGGGCTGAAGAATTGAAAAAAGAGGCAATCTCAATGGACGACGAAGACTACGCGCGTGTTGCGGCGGCAATTCAAAAAGAATCAGCCAGAATCCGCGTGGCGAAAAAGCATTATACGAAGAAGGGGATTAATATTGGTCAATAATTCCTTGTATCTTAGTGTTATCCCCGCACCCGTTTCACGAGCATAAACTCCGGCGGGGATCCAGTGGATGGTTTTGTTAAAACAGCTAATCTAAACATTAGGCTAGTCTAGCTAGTTTAGTTTTATCACTAGATTCCCGCCTGCGCGGGAATGACAGGATATAAATTATTAAAAATTAAAAAATATTATTATGTTTGACGGCAGTAATTTTGAGCATTTGGATAAGGTTTCTAATTTATGGGAAAAATCCCAGGAAAATAAGCTCATCCGAGATTTGAAGGAAGGTAGGAATTTGCAAGAGGTGATGGAATCTTTGGATAATTTCCAAGAAGCCTTTACGACGCTGGACGTGGTTGTTTGTTCAGACGGAAGAGTTTTGCCTTCTAGCGGAGCAAAGCTTGGCTTGGCCGGGGAAGGTATTCTTCTTAGCCAAGAAGAACTGGATCATTTTATCTTAGAATATAAGGGTAAGATTGCAAAAGTGACTAGTCATGAAGATTGTGGCGCAGCAGGTAAGGCGTTCAAAGATCAGAAAATTGAAACCGGGACCGCCGATGAATTGGGCGAGAATTTTGCTGAGTGGCTAGCAAAGCAATTGGGCGCCACATATGAACATATTCCGATGAAAGACATGAAAAATTCTGTTCACAATGAGCGGGCAATTTGTTTTGATGGCACGGGGAAATTCAATCCAGCTACACTCACAGAAATGCCCGGACATTTTGTTTCTAGTGGTTTTGGCTTCGGTTTGAGTGAGGACTATATGAAAGAAGAGCTGGGAATACTAACCGGAATTGCGCTGGGTGATCATGGATTTGGAAAAAGATTTACCGGAGAGGATAAATTCTATATTATTGTTTCTGCTAAAGACGCGCAGCAGTTGGAGGAGATGAGATCAATCGCAAAAGAAGCAGTTGCGAAATTTGGAGACAGCGTGGATGTGGTTGGTTTTGTGCATGAGACCGGAAAGTAGGGCGCTTTTTGTAAAATTGACGAGAAATTGATTTAGGTATATATTACTAAGTTGTGTGGCGAAACTTGTCCGGAACATCGGACGGGTTTTATTATTGTTGTTTGACAGGTTAATGGGAGGTGTGGGAATGTGGGATTATAGAAAGAGAGACATTATTACAACGAAGAAGTTTTTTCATGGAGGTAATCATGACGGATGTGGGCAGCTGGCGATATTATCATCAGCCTATAAACATTTTCCGTTTATGATGACATGCATGAAAAACTCTTACTGCGGGTTAGTTGGTCCAAGTCATGCTTACCGAAAGCCCTATGATCTGCTTTCGGCAAATGCTTTTCCGCAGAAGATTGTTAAGCGAAGTCGAACTGCGGTTAGAGCACTTAAGCTGGCTATCAATGTGCACGGCGTACAAAGGATTCTTCTTTTCCAGGGGCCAGATTTTCATGAGAATAATGCTTCTTCGCGATTTAGGACACGATGGGACGAAGAAGTCTTTCATAAGCAAAATCTGATGGAGGCATCAAGGACAATCAATATTCTTCATCCAGATGTTGAAGTTGTGATCGTCTATTTTCGCATAATAAACGAAGGGCGAGACGCGCAGTTTGTTGAAATTTCAATGGATGGGGATGAGACTGTTCGACTAGTGACGCCGTATGTAAATTTCGAAAGCTGCCAAATAGCGATAATTCTTTGTATGGACTATCGCTTTGCAAAACAGGGGATAGACTGTGTTAGGGAGTTTGTAGGCAGCCCATTTGAAATTATCAGTTTTGCTGGAGCAATCGGTAGCTTCATGGAGGGGTCGGACCATGCGCGAAAAGCTGTGGCCGTTGCTTACAAAAGGGGATGCCGAAAATTTGTGGCTCAGCCACATCAAGATTGCGGATATTTTAAGAGTTCAATGTCTTTCACAAATCCTGAAGAGGAACAGATGTTTCATGAAGGACAAGTCGAAGAATTCAGGAGTATGATGCTAAGTGAGTATGCTGATGTTGAAGTTATCGGCATTTACAATGGACTCACTGAAGATTTATCGAGGATAAGGTATATAGCTTGTTAAAAGCTCACCTTCTTTTGCTTAATCTACGCTCACAACAAACAATCAACGCCCGTTCAGATATTATTTCTGAGCGGGCTGTAGTTTTTTGTGGGCGCTTGCGCAAAAGACAGGAATCTAGTAGGATTTAAAAAAGTTCAAGAGGAATTGACTAATATTGGCCCATTTAAGCCAAAGCAGGCTTTTGGGAGATTTTGATTGACATTTGTTTGAATCTGTGCTATTGTTCAATGTTAATAATAAATTGGACAAATTATACATATGGGTAATAATAAAGAAATTAGTTTAGAAATGATTGTGCGCAGTTGGCGGACAATTTTGGTTTCCACTGTTGTTTTTTCTGTCGTGGCATTTTTTGTAAGCACCATCATTGCTCCGCAATATGGCAGTGAAACGCAGATTTTGATTTTGCAAAAAAGTGTGGACATTGATGCTTATCGCGCCACAAAGTCTTCTGAGTTTGCTGGTGAGGTGTTGACTCGCGTGGTCAGTTCATCTGATTTCATGACGGGGGCGCTCGCGAAGGCAGGGGAGAATTATCTTAAATATGGCGCTACTCCAGAAGATCAGATGAAAAATTGGAACAAAGCAATTAACGTATCCAACTTTGGTAGCACAGGAATTATTAAGATTGAAGTTTCTGATACCAGCAAAAAAGAAGATCGCAAGATGACGGAAGCGATTATCTCCGAGCTTTTGGATAATGGTGTTAAGTATCATGGTAATGAAAACATCACACTGAAAAAAATTGGTGGTCCAGTCTATTTTAGCGACCCAGTCTTCCCAATTATCTGGCTCAATGTTTTGGCCGCAGCAATTGCAGGAATATTTTTCTCAATCGGCTTGGTATTCGTTTTGGGCGAAAGAGTAATGTCTTGGTTTTCCAGAGGATCTCATGAGAGTTATGATTATGCGAATAGCGGCTTAGTAGGTGGAGCATTCGAATATCGTAGAGATAGTTTTTAAGCTATGGTTTTGTTTTTCTTTTAGTCCTGACTTTTCAAAAAGGCAGGACGCATAAGAAGCGCAATTGGCTTTGAGTTCATTAACGTCTGAAAGTGAGAAAAGTCTTGCCGGAAGACCGCAAAAAATATTTTTTTATGACAAGGAGGTTCCATATGAAGAGATTGAGTCGTGTAGTTTTTCTGTTAATCAGCGTATTAGTTTTCATGGGTAGTGCGCCAGCACGAGGAGAATGGCCGAACATTGGTCACACGGAGTACAAAGGGACGGAACGCGGTGGGATGGATACCACCACCGGATATTATAGAGATATCTGGGCAGGCGCTCGGGCTCAAAAGCAAAAAAAAGGAACCTTCTCTTCCATCTTCTCCGCCGATAGCCAATAATGGGTTGGTGGATAAAATTCCAGTAACTGGCGAGCCGAAGCCTGACTTATCGGCTCTGCCAGTGTCGCGACCAGATTTTTCTGCCCCGCCCGCTAAAATGGAAGGAGTATTGCTGCCGTGTGCTGGTGGCAGGTGCGGGAGTTGGATTCAGCAGCAGGGTGGTAAATTCGTCTGGACTCCAAACGCCAGATAGATTTCCACTAAACCAATCCCAGGGTGTGTGTTGCGTAAATACGCATACCCCAGGATTGTCTCAAATTAAAATTGAAGATTATATTTCTTTAGAGCATATAAGTTAAGCACTTATATATTCCATAAGGAGTAATAACTCAAAGTTTTTTGACAATTGAATAGAGAAAATATTGTAA
>JBAXPY010000007.1:0-26232 GCA_037132035.1 Candidatus Moraniibacteriota bacterium
GTTACCTTGTGCGACACTGTCAATATTTCCCGAAGGGACGCTACCAACTAAAAAACCACACTTCCCTCTCGCATAAAACGAATTTTAGAATGGTGGTTTTTTATTTTTTATTATTCTATTTTAAGTTTAATCGATATGCTCCAGTGTCTCTTAAAAAAAATCCTTTTTTCAAATAAAGATTGTTATTTTCCATTTTTTTCTTATCTTTTCTCTTTATAGTTCTTAATTGCAGCGAGTAATGCTTCACTTGCTAGATTGGAACAGTGCATTTTAATCGGTGGCAAGCCATCCAGAGCTTTTGCCACATCATCGCGAGTAATTTTACTGGCCTCTTTAATAGTTTTTCCTTTTGCGAGATCGGTAATCATTGAAGATGTTGCAATCGCACTGGCACAGCCAAGCGTTTCGAATTTAATGGCAGAAATAATCTCTCCCCTTTTAGTGTCTTTTTTGACTTTGATGTAAATTTTCATAAGGTCTCCGCAGGTTGGATTGCCAACCATGCCGACACCATCCGGGTCAGAAATTACTCCCTGATTATGAGGAGATGTGAAATGATTAATCACCTCTTTAGAATAATTCATATATTTAAGCGCGAAATATTTGCGTTGATAAAAAATTAAATTCTATTTTTTCTTCGAATAATATTCTTTCAATATTTCTCCTGAAACTTTTCGTAACTTCTCAAGGACTTTTTTTAGTTTTGTCACAAAAATGACCAGCTCCTTTTTTGTCGTATATTTTCCGAGACTCACTCGCAATGATCCGTGAGCTTGCTCTGGTTTTAGTCCAAGAGCAAGTAGAACATGGGAGGGACTTAGCGATCCCGAAGAGCAAGCTGATCCAGTAGAAGCAGCAATTCCATCAGCGTCGAGATATAATAAAAGACTCTCCCCTTCCACGTCAGAAAAACTGAAGTTGGCGTTATTGGGCGATCTTTTTGAGCGTGAACCGTTTAGACGAACACTAGGGATTTCTTTCAAAACTTTTTTAATCAAATAATCTCGCAATTCTTTGATTTTTTTGACTTCTTTTTTCTTGCTTTTTTCTAGTACCTCGATGGCCTTGCCTAGGCCAATGATGCCAGTTGAGTTGAGCGTTCCGGCGCGCAGAGCAAATTCTTGTGCCCCACCATCTTGAATTTGAGTAATTTTGGTGCCTTTTTTGACATATAGTATTCCAACGCCCTTGGGACCATAGATCTTATGCGCTGACATCGAAAGCAAATCGACGCCTAATCTTTTGACGTTTGTGTCAAAATAGGCCACAGCTTGTGTTGCGTCGGTGTGAAATAGTATCTGGTATTTAGTATCTAGTATTTTGGAATTATGCTTTTTTATGATTTTCCCGATCTGAGCAATCGGTTGCACAGTGCCAATTTCATTATTTACATACATAATAGACACGAGTATCGTGTTTTCTTTCAGCGCTTTTTCCACATCAGATACCTTGATGATTCCATTGGCATAGACAGGAAGATAGGTTACTTCAGCGCTCCCCTCTTTTTCCATTTTTTGACAAATTTTCAAAACGCAACTGTGTTCAAAGACAGTTGTGATGATGTGTGGTTTTTCCTCGCTGTTTTTTTTATTTTTATTGTACGCGCGCAACACGCCTTTAATGGCGAGATTATTTGATTCAGTCGCGCCACTAGTGAAGATGATTTCTTCTTCCGAGCATTTGAAAAAATTCGCCACACTTTCTCTCGCCGCAAAGACGGCATCGGCCGCAATTCGTCCAAAAGAATGCAAAGATGAGGCATTGCCAAATTCTTCACTAAAATATGGCAGCATTGTTTTTAGTACCTCAGCGTCCACTGGTGTTGTCGCTGCGTAATCGAGATATATTTTTCTATTATCCATAATTGTAATTTATTTATAACTTACGCATTCACCCGAAAAAAATTCTCAAGAGCACAGTTTCCTTGCTTTGGTTAATCCATGCTGGCCTACTGGACGTCTCGGATACTAAGAAAGATAAGCGTCGAACTTTTTTCAGGCAAATGCGTAAGTCCTTTTTTATATAAGCTCATTTAATTTAATTGCAAACAGAGTTTTTTTGATTTGAAATGCGAGTTTGTTCCAAACGAGACTGGAAGCACAAACTTTTGCCTTCAAACATTTGCTTCCATCACACTTGGAAACAATTGGTCCTTCCATAATTTCGATAATCTCTCCCGCTGAGATGAGTTTAGGATTTTTGATGAGCGTGTATCCCCCACTTTTGCCTTTCTGACTTTTGACTAAATTATTTTTGCGTAACTTTCCAATCAATGTTTCCAGATATTTGGCAGAAATATTTTCTTCTTGTGAAATTTCAGTGATATTTTTTTGTTCCGGATAGGCGCGCGCCAAAGCAACCATCGCGCGTAGACCATATTCAGCTTTAGTGGAAAATTGCACGGCGGTACGACGAAGCTTTAGCGAGGTCGACTCTTATGAAGACAACATCAATACTTAGTCAAGTTAAATCATACTATCTTACTATGCTTTAAGTATAGCCTCTTTAATAAATCTGTCAAATTTTTGGCAATTGTGCTATAATATTGAGGCTAAATAGCCTAAGAATAAGCCTTATGCGCATTTCATATTCCGCCCTTGATACCTATAAAAGCTGTCCATTGAAGTATAAGTACCAGCAAATTGATCGAATCAAGACACCTAAATCCAAGGAAGCGGTGTTTGGGACGATTTTGCATTCGACAATGAAATTCATCCATACGCCAGGCATTCTCTCTCCCACTCTTGAGCAAGCGATGGAGTTTTTTTCCAATTCTTGGAACCCGGCGGTTTTTAATTCTCCTGAAGAAGAACGCGCTGCTTTTGTCCAGGGAGTGAAAATTATTCAGGATTATTTCAGGCAAAATAATCCGGCTGATTTTAATATTGTCAACTTGGAATCGCGATTTCAGATTGAAATCGGAGAAGCTGAAAATAAGCATATTATATCGGGAATCATTGACCGGATTGATCGCACAGCGGATGGTTTTGAGATTATCGATTATAAAACGGCCAAAAAAATGCCGACGCAAGATCGCGTCGAAGGTGATATGCAGCTTTCGGTTTATTTAGCCGCTTTTCTTTCCTACTATCCTGAGGAACGAAAAAATCTAGACAAACTTAAAGTCAGTCTCTATTTTTTGAAACACGGCATGAAGCTTTCAGCGTCTCGCACTGAAGAACAACTTAAAGAAAATGAGGCAGTGTTTCTCGAGACGATTAAGCTGATTGAGGAGGGAAAATTCGAACCAACGATTTCACCACTTTGCGATTGGTGTGGCTATCAAAATATCTGTCCAATGTGGAAGCATAAATTCAAAGAAGCCAGAAAAATTGACACGGAAGAAATCGCTGGACTGATTGATGAATATATTGATCTTAAATCTGCTATGTCGCTTACTAAGGATCGCTTGGCCAAAATTCAAGAAGACATCGTGACCTATATGGGACAAGAAGGCGTCGAACGAGTATTTGGCAGTCAGGGCATCATAGCGAGGAGTCTCCGCGTGACCTATAAATATGACGAGGAAAGGATTCAATCCATCCTAGAGCCTCTGGGAAGGTGGAAGGAGGTCTTGAAGCTCGATAAAACCGCGCTCAAAAATGTTTCTGATCTTTTGCCAGCACCGATCAAAAAGGAAATTGAAAAGGCTAAGATTGAAGATAAAACGAGTAGTAGCTTGGTTGTTAAGAAAGGCTGACAATGTCATTCCCGCGGAGGCGGGAATCTAGTGGATGAGCTTAATAATCAATTACTAACTTTTTTGTTTAGATCAATTCGCTAAAAAGCAAGCATTGATATGCTAGTAAAATAAGATTATCTAACCCTGAAAAATTTATATATCTTGCATAGTCTTAAGACTGGATCCCCGCCTGCGCGGGGATGACAATGATAGTCATCTTATTCTGGCACAATAACCGAGTCATATATTAAATATGCATCGCTATATCGCAAAAACCAAAGAATACATCAAACGTTTTTTCCTCATTGATGACACGCCCCATAAGGTGGCGGCCGGTTTTGCCCTGGGAGTTTTTTGGGGTATTATGCCAGGTGAAGGCGTTGGAACGACACTCCTCACTGCCTATCTTTTGCGCTTTAATCGTCTTTCGGCGACAGCTGGAGTCTTGGCGAGTAATATGTGGACGACTTTTATTGTTTTGCCTTTAGCTGCTATTGCTGGTGGATTTGCTTTCCATGTTAGTCCGGAATCGCTTACGAGCAGTTTTTGGAGCACATACAATCTGGGCTGGAAATTTTTTCTCACCGAAACGATTTTTCTCAAAATCCTCACACCATTTTTTGTCGGATTTTTTATTGTCTCAATCGCGATTGCTTTGTTTTTTTATTTTTTACTTTATTTTGTTTTGAAATATAATAAAGTGAGGTTTAGATAGTAAAACGAATACCCTCTTCTCCCTCCGGGAGAGGATGTCACGAGTACGTGACAGGTGAGGGTGCTAGCTTTTTTAGTAAAATCTCAATAAATCCCAGGGCTTTCTTATATTGACAACACTCCCTCATCCGGCTTTCAGCCACCTTCTCCCGGAGGGATTTGATCAAAGCTATCTTGTAATAGCATTAGTTCCCGCCAAAAATCCCGTACTCCAACAAATCTGCAGATTATAGCCACCAGTCGGGCCATCAAGGTCCAGAATTTCTCCGGCAAAATAGAGGTTTTCGATGATTTTGGAGTGCATAGTCTTGGGGTCAATTTCCTTGAGTGCCACCCCCCCACTGGTAATCATTGCTTGCTCAAAACCCAACACCTGCGAGACGGTAAATTTTAAGGATTTCAAAAGCGCCACGATTTTATAGCGTTCTTTTTTGGTGAGAAAGTTTAACTTCTTGTCTGGATCAATCTCGGTTAACTTCAAAATTAAATCTAGCATTTTTCGCGATAAAAGTTCTCTGAAATAATTCTTAATATCTTTCCGATTATTTTCTTCAAAAGCTAAGACCAGTTTTTTGTCCAACTCAGAAACACTAAACTCAGGAAAAAGTTCCAGCTCAATTGTGACCGAACCATTTTGTAGAAGCGCATTAATCTCTTTGCTAGCATTGATAATTAGTGGGCCGCTCAGTCCAAAATGGGTGAAAAGCAGCTCCCCTTGAAAACTGGCTTGTTTTTTTTCGTTTTGCCAAAGACTGATATTTGCCGCCTCAAGGCTCAATCCCTGCAAATCACCCACCCAATCTTCTTTGATTTTGACTGGCGCAAGTGCTGGCATGGGAGCAACGATTGTGTGCCCCAGTTCTTTTGCCCAAGCATATCCATCACCAGTCGAACCTGTCGCGGGATAGACCTTTCCGCCAGTAGCGAGAATGAATTTATCCGCGAGGATTATTTGATCTTTCAATTTCACGTCACTAATTTTGTTTTCCGCAAACTCAAAACCAAGCACTTCCGCACCTGTGATTATTTCAACTCCGCCGTCCTTGAGATATTTAGTGAGCGTGGAAAGCACGTCAATCGCATCGTCAGAAATTGGAAAAACTCGACCATTCTTTTCCACTTTTGTGGGCAGATTTTTCTCCTCAAAAAACTCAATTACTTCTTTCGGCCCAAAAACAGAAAATGCCGAAAACAAAAACTTGCCATTTTTGCCAAGCTTTTCCACAAAACCTCTGGCATCATGATTAATCTGTGTAATATTGCAACGACCATTTCCTGTAAGAAGCAGCTTCTTTCCCAGCGCAGAATTTTTTTCCAAAAGCACCACTTTCGCGCCTTGTTCTGCTGCTTGTCCAGCCGCCAGCATTCCCGCCGGTCCCCCGCCGATTACTGCGACGTCAAATTTTTTAAATAATTTATTCATAAAACTAGTTTAGTATCCAATTGAATAAATAGCCAGTAAAGATTATTCCTACTCCGACGACACTGGCAAAAATAAGGATTAATTTAATTTTCATTACTTTTTTGAGAATCATAAATTCCGGCAGAGATAGAGCCGTTACAGCCATCATAAAAGCTAGTGTTGTTCCCAGGGCAACGCCCTTTTCCGTGAGCGCGCTAACGAGTGGAATGATACCGGCGGCATTGGAATAAAGAGGAATACCGATCAGCACTGCCAGTGGCACCGCGTACCATTTGTCCGCTCCGGCATATTGTACGAGAAAATCCGTTGGCACATAACCATGAATCCACGCACCGAGTCCGACGCCAATTATGATGTACGGCCAAACTTTTTTAATTATATCCCAAGTATAGTTTTTGGCATATTTTCTCCTTTCTTTCCAAGTCATTTCAGGTAACTGGAGTTGGCCGTTAAATTTATTTTTATAGACAAATTCTTCGACAAGATTCTCCACTTTAAGGTGGCCAATTACAATTCCAGAAAAAATGGCAATAATAAGGCCGCTTATGATATATAGCAGGGCGATTTTCCAACCGAACAATCCAAAGAGAAGCACAAGCGCTACCTCGTTGATCATGGGTGACGCGACCAAGAAAGAAAAAGTTGTTCCCAGCGGAACGCCAGCTTGCACAAATCCCAGAAATAATGGCACAGCCGAGCAAGAACAAAAAGGCGTAATGATCCCCAAAAGCGACGCTAAAATATTTCCCACATATTTTTTATCATGCGACAGAATCGTTCTAATCTTTTCTGGCGGAAGAAATGACCTGATAATGGAAACTGTGAAAATAATCACAATAAGGAGAAGAAAAATTTTAATCGTGTCAAAGATGAAAAAGTTAATCACTTCCGCCAAGCGCTCTTCATGCGCGATGCCCAAAATCACGCTCGTGAACCAGTCGGAAAATAGTTGGATGGGATAAAAAATATTCATTGAGTTTTTTATTATGCGGGATTGATTAAATATTTAACTAAAAATTGCAGGTAATAGATTCCGGCCAAGAAAAAAACCATTGCCACAGCATAACGCAACATTTTCTCAAGTTTACCTACGACGCCATATATCTTGCTCATTTTTCCAATACTAAATGCCAAGAAAAAAGAGAAAATAATCACAGGCAAGCCAGTTCCCAGGGCAAATAGTGGTGGCAATAATAAACTTTCTGTCGAGTTGAGCACTAATGGAATTAAAACTCCAAAAAATAATACCCCGCTAAATGGACAAAAAGCGAGTGCAAATAACATTCCAAGAAGTATGGCACCTAAATATCCCTTGCTGGCTAGCCACTCTTTGATTTTTTCTCCTCGCTTCCACTCTCCGCCAAAATTAATTTTTATCACGCCAAACATCGCCATACTAATAATAATCAAAACTATGCCCAATAATTTATCTCCCCAACCTTGAAAAACTTTGGCAATTTCAAATGAGGAAAGTCCGAAATAAATTAGCGTTGCGAGGAGCGTGTAGCTGATTGCTCTGCCCAATGTATAGCTCAATCCACTAAGCAGGATATGTCTTGGAGTTTTAATGTTTCTGGAAACATAAGCAATAGCGGTGATGTTGGTGGCTAAAGGGCAAGGACTGATCGAAGTCATCACGCCAAAAACAAAAGCAGAAAGCAGTGGAATATTATATTGATCAATCAAAGCATTGAGAAAATCCATCCTATTTTCCGAAATAATTATTAATTTTATCTTTTAAATAACTTTTAAATTGAGTCCCATTTGTTGTCAGTTGCCAAACTTTTGTGTCCTGAAATATATTATCCGCTCCGGCAGTAATCGCATTAAGATAAAGCGCTGATCCTGTAGCTTTGAACTTTTGCGCTAATTCTTTATTCTCGGGCAGATCAATATTGATTTCGCGAAACTCAATTTTTCCATCTCGCAGTTCTGATTGAAAAAATTCACTGACTGTTTCGCCTGCTAGTTTTCCGATAGCAATGCAAGTGACACATCTTTGCGTCGAATGAAAGAGAAAAACTTGCACCTTATCCGCTGATTTACTTTGCACACTCATATTTTCCTGAGTAGTTTTTTCAGCAGAGCTTTGCGCCTCAGAGCGGTTATTTTTAAGAGCAAAAAAGGCAATTCCGACAACCACCATTATTCCAATGATGAGTGCGATATTTGTTTTTTTCATAAGCTTTGCGTTTTTTGGATTACTTAGAAAAGATAGCTTTTAATTCTTCCACGTCAGGAATCCTTCCTGAAGTCATAATCTTTTCTCCAATGACGAGAGTTGGCATGCTCATTGCTCCATAGCTTACAATTTCTTCAATATCGGTAATTTTTTCCACACTGGCTTCCATTTTCAATTCTGCTATAGCTTTTTTGACATTTTCTTCTAATTTTTGACAATTAGGGCAACCAGTACCCAGGAGTTTGATGTTCATAAACTTATTTTATTATTTGATTAAAAATAGCTTTATATTCTTGAATCATTTTTCGGTCCAACGAATGGCGAATGAAATTTCCTTCGCGATCCTCTGCGATCAGGCCGATATTTTTCAATTGCTTTAGATGATGTGAAACCAGCTTATCCGAAATTCCTACTACGGGCACAATTTCACACACGCATTTGGCGCCTTCTTGCAAAACGCAAATAATTTTCAGTCGATTGGCATCTGAGATGGCACGCAAAAAATCATATGTTTTTTTGACATCCTGTTCCTTTTTTGAATTTTTAGCACAACATTTAAACTCCATAATAAAACTATTCTAATTTATATTAGAATAGTAATACTACATTAAAATTTTGTCAAGCGGAAAATCAAAAGTCCATCGCCTAGCTAATCACCGTCCCATTAAACTTTTGTCTTTCTAGACAATTCTCCATATTTTTCAGTTTTTTGCCGTTGAGGATGACCACTTCCATCTTGGCTTCCATGGCAAGTTTTGATGCGATTGGATCAAATGGCGCGTTCATGCCTGGGTCCCATTTATTGCCCACCATCGCGCGAAAATCCCGCCACGAAATGGTTTTGATTTTTTTGGCGTCGGGAAATTTGTTTGGGTCTTTGTCGCAGACATAATCAATATTGCTCATATTGATGATTTTGGTTACACCAAAATATTTACCCAAAAGGACAGCGTCATAGTCAGTGGAGAATCCAGGACGCCAACCAGCGGCAACGAGGATGTTTTCTTTGAAGTTATAGAAATCCTCAAGGTCATTGGGATTTTTGTTGATCACCGGGTGCGCATTGGCTCTGAAAATTGTGCGGATAAAATGCGCGTTCATTCTGGTGGCGTGGATGCCGAGCCAATCGCGGTCATCATCGGTTAATTTTTCTGTAACTTTAAGTGCAGCTTCTTGATAGCGTCTCGATAACTTTCCTCCACCGGTGATGATGATAAAGCGTGAGCCTTTCGCAATTTGTTTTTTAATAATATCCTTGAAGCTTTTCACAAACCGCCAATCGATTTCATCGGGCACGATTAGCGACCCACCAAGAGAAATGACAATAATATTGTCCTTTTGCATAAATGTTTATTTTAATAAAATAATTAACTTGATTTGAATTCCTCCTCGCCCTTCGGGAGAGGATGTCACGAGCACGTGACAGGTGAGGGCAAGGGCGTAGGAAGCGGTAGAATTTTTCTGTAAAGAATAGTAATATTTTATCAGAAGCCCTTGCCCTCATCCGCCCTTCGGCCACCTTCTCCCGGAGGGCGAAGGGGCTATTCTTTTACTTGATACAATTCTTATCCGCCACTCTCCCCTGCTTTACCGCATCATCAAGGCTAGAAAAGCAAGCGAGGTTTTCCGGTTTGATTGATTTGGCATAACGGCAAGTTGGCAAGTGCACTTTGTTAGAACTCTTACTGCCGATGTAGTTGCAATTGGGGGCTAAAATCTTCGCTTCAGTGGAGTTTTTAGTGCTTTCTGGCGTACTTACTCCTGCCACAATAGGCGTGCCTTCTGGGTCAGTTTTGACCATTTCCGTCGTTTTTTCAATCACAATTGCCTTTGTTTGGCCTTTTTTTCCTTCAATCTTGCCAAATTGAAAGGAAATGAGCGCCACCAAGACAAATCCGGTCAGAAGCACCAGTTTCATTTCATGTTCGATTAGGAAATTTTTGATTTTACCCATCAATTGACATTATAGCATAAGTTCGCTAGAATACATCTTGTTAGTTATATCAAATAAATTGCGGATCAGTACGGGACGAACTTCATCATTCCCGGCTTTTATTTTCGCGGATACTTATGGCACATCGTAAAGCAGGTGGATCTACCCAACTTGGAAGAGACTCTATTTCCAAAAGACTCGGCGTCAAGATTTTTGGTGATCAAAAAGTCAAAACCGGACAAATCATTATTCGTCAACGTGGTTCAAAATATCACGCTGGAAAAAATGTGAAGCAAGGTGAAGACGACACACTATTTTCTCTCGCCGATGGCTTCGTGAAATTCTCTACAAAGAAGGTGCGCGCTTTCACGGGCAAGCTTGTGCAAAGAAGATATGTTAGCGTGGCGGACAAGATTGTTCCGAATAAGAAAGTGAAAGCGAAGACAGTTGTTAAAAAAAAATAAATCAGAACCACTGACCTGCATGCCGGCAGGCAAGGTTAATACTGATTTTCCTGATTATACATGATTAGATTCCTAAATTAGTGAAATCATTATAATCACGTGAAAATCATGTGGTTCAGACAATTTCAAGATAAGAAAAATCCCTCGAGTAATCGGGGGATTTTTTGTGCTTAGCAATATTTACAAAAACAATCCATTATTTATTACTTTCTTTAAATGCTATATTGGGAACATTTGCTTTTAGGCGCATAGCCATAAAAATAATAGCCGGCAATAGCACAATATTTTTTGCTAATTGATATCCATTAAAGTAAACAAGGAAATGATTATCATTTTCCTTTATTAGAACTAAAACAAACAATACTAAAAGTACAGGAAATTGAAGGTAGCTAAATAATTGCAAGCGAGACAAATCTTCATTTTCTTTATTTACATATTTTAAGCCAATAATTCTCATCCCCAGCGTTTTGCCAAATATTGCAGGAATACTGAAATATATTGCTATGCATATGGCCATTAGAGTCCCAGGGGAAATGAACGTATAAATAGATTTGTTGCTATTGATTGAATCTATAAATTGAACAGAATGTGGTAAAAATTTATAGCCAATAATACCCGAAAGTACGACAATAATTAGTCCTATAGGCGCATCAATTGAAAATACTTTCCATTGTAGTCGTTTTTTTTGTTGCTCGCTGTTTTCCATTTTTTTATAGTTATTTATTAGTTAAAATTACTTTTTCTTATTCTTCCTCGCCGCCTTCACAAACTCAAAAAACAACGGATGAGAAGTAATGGGCTTAGATGTTAGCTCCGGGTGGAATTGCACTCCGACGAAAAAAGGATGAATGGAAGCTGGCAATTCAGTAATTTCCATCAATGTTCCATCGGGAGATTTGCCAGAAAAGACTAGACCGGCCTTTTCCAGTTTTGGGGCATATTCCATATTGACTTCCCAGCGGTGGCGATGTCTCTCGGAAATTTTGGGTTTTTTGTAAGCGCTGAAAGCAACGGTACCTTTTTTGATTATTGCTGGATAGGCGCCAAGACGCATCGTTGCTCCATAGTTTCTATCTTCCAAATTCTTCTTTTGTTCTGGGATAATGTCAATCACTGGATTTTTGGTTTTGCGATTAATCTCAGTTGAGTTTGCGTCTTCTAGCCCGAGGACATTACGCGCATACTCAATCACCATCATTTGCATGCCATAGCAAAGTCCCAAAAATGGAATCTTATTTTCTCGCAGATATTTTATGACACTGATTTTACCTTCAATTCCACGTGAGCCAAAACCGCCTGGAACGATGATGCCATCATAATCCTTGAGATCTTCCAATTTATTGGGTTCTTTTTCATAGAGCTCACTATTGATCCAAGCAATTTCTGGTGCTAGTTTATTCTTGTAGGCGGCGTGCTTAACTGCTTCAATCACACTAATGTAGGCATCTGAAAGAACAAAATCCCCTGTGCCGAAATATTTACCAACAATACCAATCTTGATTTTTTCTTTAGACGCTTTAATACTTTCCACAAAATCATACCATTCCTTCATGTTGGATTTTTTGTTTTCCGGCAGGTTCAATTTTTTCAAAATCAAGCGGCTCAAATCATCCCGTTCAAAATTGACGGGAATTTCATAGATACTATCAGCGTCTGGAGCAGAGATGACATAGCGTTCAGAGATGTTGCAAAACATGCCCAATTTTTCTTTGCGTTTTTGATCGAGGAAAGTTTCACTGCGGGCAATGATTACATCTGGTTGGATGCCTGCACTATTCAATGTACGCACCGCATATTGCGTTGGCTTGGTTTTCATCTCGCCTACTTTCGATGGAATTGGCAAGTAACTTACCATTACAAATATCACATCTTCCGGATATTTGATTTTCATCATTCTGGCCGCTTCCAGAAAAAGAATATTTTGATATTCACCAATTGTTCCGCCAATCTCAATAAGAGTGACATCGGACTTGGCTTTCGCGGAAGCCTTTTCGATGCGTTCAATTACTTCCAGAGGAATATGCGGTACCACTTCCACACACTTGCCGTTATAGCCTAAATTGCGTTCTCGGTGAATGACAGATTCATAGACACTGCCAGTAGTCATGTAATTATCGCTAGGCAATGTGATGTTGAGGAATCTTTCGTAATTGCCCATGTCCTGGTCGGTTTCATAGCCATCATTCAAAACAAAAACTTCCCCGTGTTCAGTTGGATTCATCGTACCGGCGTCAACGTTGATATAGGGATCAATCTTGATTGCAGTGACACTGAGTCCTCGCGCTTTCAGAATAATCCCAATTGATGAAGTTGATATTCCCTTCCCTACCCCACTCATCACTCCCCCGACGATGAATATGAACTTGCGGTTTTGTTTCATACATTCAGTGAACAGGAATCAGTGAGCAGTGAGCAGTGATTAATAAATAGCATTCACTTGCTCGCATTCACCAATAATGTTCTTTTAAAATATAAATAATAAAAAAATGACTTAGCTTGATATATTAATTTCGCGTTCTTTGATTTTTACTTACTGTTCGCTGGTTACTGATTTCTGTTCATTGCTCACTGCTTTCTGACTTCTGATCACTGTCTTTTTTTACAGACAAAAAGTCGCTTCCCCCGCGACTTTTTATTTTTTTCGGAAATGTGCCAGATCAGGATTATGCTTCCTTGGAAACCTTCAATTTAATCTTTGCTTCAATGCCTTGAGCTAGATTGATTTTGATTTCATATTCCCCGATTTCTTTAATGTGCGTAGGCATGATTACTGATTTTTCAGAAATATCAAATCCCAGTGTGCCGAGTTCCTTCACAACATCTTTGGTGGAAATTGAGCCGAACAGCTTGCCTTCTTTTCCCTTGGCTTTAATTTCAATCAGTTTATCTTTCAATTCTGATGCGAGTTTTTTTGTCTTTTCTAGGCTTTCCAATTCTGCTATTTTTTCTTTTTTTCGTAGTGTTTCTACTCTTTCAATCGCTTCCTTTGTCGCTGTGGCTGCTAGTTTCTTGGCAAACAAAAAATTACGCGCATAACCTTCAGCGACGTTTTTCAATTCGCCTTTTTTGCCTAAATTTTTGACATCTTGTAATAGAATTATTTGCATAGTTTTAGTATAGCGGAAATATATAATCTTGGGAATAGTTGGCTTATTTCATCTTTTCCTTGATCACTTCCATGGCCCTATCTAGTTGCGGATCCTTCTCGTTTTTGTAGTCTTCTGGGGTCATTTTTACCTCGATATCGGGACTAATGCCTTTTTCCATAATGTAATCGCCATTTGGTGTGAGCCACTTAGCCACGGTCACTTTAACGCTTGATCCTTGTGGCAAGCTAATTAATTCCTGAACCGTACCTTTGCCGAAGGATTTTTCTCCAATGAGTGTCGTTCCTTGATCGTCACGCAGAGCTCCAGCTAAAATTTCTGATGCACTGGCACTACCACCATTAATTAAAACTACCATCGGGATATTACTAAGAGCATCACCACCTTCGGTAGAAAAATTATCTTTCTTTCCGGAGCTGTCTTCTTCCGTAACAACCACCTTTCCTTCTGGAATCATTCGACTCGCTATCGCCACAGATTTATCCAATAGCCCACCAGGATTATTTCGCAAATCCAAGATTATTCCCTTAGTATTTTTTGCTAGTAGGTTTTTTACCGCTTGGTTAAATTCCTTGTCGGTATTTTCTCCGAATTTTGTAATCTCGACGCGAGCAATGTTGTTGTCCTTAAAATCAACCTTGACGCTTTTCACCTCAATCGTATCGCGAATTATGGAAATTTCTTTGGTATCTTTTTCGCTATTAGGCAGAACAGTTAATCTTACCTCAGTGCCTTTTTTACCTCTAATTAAAGCGACTGATTCATCAATTGTTAAGTCAGACACGATCTTATCGCCAATTCTTAGGATTTTATCTCCTGCCCTGAGTCCTGCTTTTTGAGCTGGTGATCCGTCGAGTGGTGCAACGACAGTTAGGATGCTGTCTTTAATTCCTAATTCCGCTCCGATTCCTTCAAAACTACCACCAAGATCTTGTGCGAAAGCCTTATTGGCTTCAGGATCAAAAAAAGATGTATAGGGATCACCAGTGGCTTTTAGCATGCCAGTAATTGCGCCATAGACCATCTTTTGAGCATCCAGATCATTACGACTAATGTGTTTTTCCTTGACTGTATCCCATACCTTCCAAAACAGTGCGAAATCCACGCCATTCTTTGAGATCTTATTTTCCAAAACGGCCTGCTCTAGCAAGGCATTACCAGCAAAGCCGGTAGTATTTCCCTTGCCTCGGCTGAAGCCAAGGGTGTAGCTAGCAAATAGAAGGATGATAACGAAAAATATTGCCAAGCCTTTTTTAAACACCTTTCTATTATGTGTCAGCTCTTTTTCGGGGTATGTGTAAATTTCATCAAGCTCTTTTTCTTCCTCCTTGAATTCTTCCATATTTTTTTTAATTATTTTTTGGCAGTGGTTTTCCTGCGTATTTTTTAAAATATCTTATCGCGCTAGCAATATGAATCCAGGCTAAGCGATTAGACATAAGGGTCTTTAATATACTTCTTCCGGCCGATCCTTTTCCATGATAGTGATAAATCTTAGCGGTAGGATTATAGACAACACGGTAATTGTTTTCCCAAAACCTGCGACACCAGTCAGTATCTTCAAAGTACATCTTAAATTGCGGATCCATGAGGCCGACTTTGCTGACCGCCACCCTTTTCGTCATAAGGGCCGATCCCATTAGCCAGTCAACATTCTCAATACTCTTATGATCAAAATCTTGCATCAAAAAACGAGCAAGGTGTTTTTTGGCAAATTTAAAACTTCCCAAGAATGTTCGTCTATAAACAATTGTAAGTGGTGTATAGAAACGAAAGCTTGATGGCTGAAATTTTTCATCGAATCCTAGTAGTTGCGGACCAACAATTCCAACATTTGAATTGTTCTTGATGTAGTTCAATAGTATTTCAATGGAATCTTTCTTTATTAAAATATCACTATTTAGAATTAAAACAAAATCGCCCGTAATTTTTTTATAACCATTGCGCACTAAAGCACCAAATCCAATATTTTCTTTCGACGGAACAAAGATAATATCCGGAAAATCTTCACGCATCATCATTTCAGTTGCTTCTTCCGTTTCGCCATCTGCCACGATTAGTTCATAATCGGTGCCAGTGTAATTCTTTTTAATAGAAGTAAGGCAGAGCTTCAAGAGTTCCGGGTTTTTATAACTGGCAACGATAATTGAAAGTTCCATTGAATGAAATTTGAGAAATGAAGCGAGCCAAAAAACACTCGCCTCATCATTTTTTTTAATCTATTTTGGCTTGATATCGGTCTGCGGAGCTATTGTGAAAATATTTCGTGCCATCTCATGAATCTTGTCATAGTTGTCTCCGACCGGGAGTAGGATGTATCCAGCCGTGCCACCTTCTGGGTTATACAAAAAGCCTTCCGAAGAATTCTCCAAAACTCTCTGATAAACTTGTGCCTGAGGAATTGTTTTATATAGACTATAAAATTCCCGCATTTCCCATAATTGCATATCGGTTCTAACATTGTCACCTAGACTATCAATAATTCCATTAACTTTTGAAAAATCAGTTAACGTTCCAACGCTTAGCATCTTATCTTTCACAAGTTGAATAATCTGCTGTTGTCTCTTGGCTCTTTCGAAATCGCTAGAAGTTTTTCGAGAGCGGACATAGCAAAGGGCTTTCTCGCCATTGAGCGTTTGCTTTCCAGCTGGTAGGGCAAATTCTCCTCCACATTCCAAAACATCTTTGGGCGCGGTGCAAAGAGGATATTTTGGAATTTTTCTTTTAACAACAACTGATACTCCAGCAGCGTTCGTGGCATGACTCTTTACAATTTTATTTTCCCAATTACCTGTACGCACAGTAAAGAAAGAATCACAGACATGCTCCTCATTGAATTGCATCGTTTCATCGAAAGGTTTGTCTAGGGTGATATCAACACCGCCAATCGCGTCAACCAGTTGCTTGAAACCAGCAAAGTTGATGCTGGCGGCATAATGAATTGGTATGCCCAAAACATCCCCAAGGGCAATTTTCATATTTGCCATTCCCTTGCCCTTTCCATTCTCTTCGCCATAGGCATGCACAGCATTTATTTTTTGCTTATCATTTGTGCCAGGAACTGTTACATAGAGATCGCGCGGAACAGAAATCATCGAAACTTTATTTTCCTTTGGCAAGATACTGACCACAATAATTGAGTCGGCTAGCGTTCCGCCTCCTGGCATATCTGCACCACGCATACCAAGGATTGCCAGATTAATTCTGCCATCTTCTGCTCCCCTTAGCTCATCCTTCACACCAGGAACGGAATGAGCAATTGAACTGAGTAAGCTTCCATTGGATATTTGACTTACTAATTTATCTGCTTTCCAATATAGGACACCACCCACCAAAGCAAGAACTAGGACGATTCCCATTATTATTTTGAACCACTTTTTTTGATAAAAGCGCTTCTTAGCCGACGAATCTGCTTGACGCGATCTTGAATTGAACATGTAATTTTGACCATTATTCGCTCTATATAGCGAAATGCGATCTAGTTTTATGCTAATTATAGTTAAAAATTGGATCGGCCTATTTAATATTTTGGCTCAAATAAGCCATAATGCTAAATTACCATAACCTCTATATTTTACATTTTTCCCACGATTTGTCAATCAATCAACTAGTACTGATACTAGTCCTCTAATCTAGCAAAAATACTCAGCATCTTTTTGGCTGTTTTTTCCCATGAAAATAGCTCCAGCCGGTCTTTTTCCTTCTCTTGCAGTACTTTTCTTAGTTCCTTGTTTGATATGATCTTTGCTATTTTTTCAGACAATTCATTGCCATCCCTTGGAACGAAAAATAGTGCGGCGTCCCCCGCCACTTCCTCATGAGGCGGAATGCGAGAGATGATCGTGGGAAGATTTGCAGAAAATGCTTCTAGGATTGGAATCCCAAAGCCCTCATAGAGCGAAGGAAAACAAAAGCATTCAGCAAGAAGCATTACAGCTTTTTTGTCCTCTTCGGCAATAAAGCCGGGAAATGTGATGTCACCTTCCGTAAAAGTGCAATCTTGTATTTTTCTATCAATCTCCTGGTCGTAATTATGACCTTTGCCTCCGGCTAGAACCAATTTCACACTGGGCAATTGCTGTTTAATCTTAGAATAAGCTTCAATGAGGACCGGAATGTTTTTTCTCGGCTGTAGCGTTCCTAGATAAAGAATGAACCTCTTTGGTAAGTTATATTTTTCTCTAATTTTATCCAATTCACTTTGTGAAAATGTTTTGCTCAAAAAATTATTCGCTACCGCATTATAGATATATTCTACCTTCCCGGGGTCTACTTTGTAGTGTTTAATAATTTCATCGCGCGTAAATTGCGACACAGCAATAATCCTATCGGCTCTTTTTAGCGCAAGTGGAATAAGCATGCGCAGAAAAAACAAATCACTAAACTTGATCATTTGAGGATATTCACAAAAAGACACATCATGGATGATGGTCAGAATTTTGATTTTTTTTGACACGAAAAATGGCGTGATATATTGCGTGAGGTAGAGGTCAACCGGATTGGTGCGCAGATATTTTGGCAAAGTCCAAAAATTCCAACTGAATTTATTTTTTGTCTCGAGTGAGATGATCTCGAAATTAGGCTTATTTTCAAGACCCAAATCGCTTTTAATTTTTGCTAAAGTTTCAAGATCCTTAATATCCGTAAATAGCTGGTATTTGTTTTCTGCATCAATCGGCGCTAGATTTTTGACCAAATTAAAAAATACCACTTCATCACCAGTTCTCTTTTTGCCAATATTTCGAATGTCGATGCCGATTTGCATGATTGTAATACGATTAACATTTCCGTTTAGACTCAAAAGAAGCTTTTACTATAAAATAGCACCCCGATGATGCAATAATCGAATTATAAATTTTATAGTGCATCATTTAAACAAATTTATTTTTTAACTATTTCTCACGAGTTTAGTCACTTCTGAATATGCATCTTCTTCCGTCATATTATCGATATTTATAATATGCGCTTGTGGTCGACTTTCTTTTAATTCATTAATTTTATCCCAAAATAGCTCACAGATTTTGGGCGTCAATAATCCACCTTCTCGCCAACCTCGGTCATTGGCACGTTCCATGACAACCTCTTTTGGCGCCCAAAGAATAATTTCATAAACCTTAGCGCCATAGGTATTTGCAATTTCATAATAAAAATCAAGAGCATCTAAATCAAGAAGTATTTTATCGATAATAACATCACGATTGTCTTCTAGGCAACTTCTAATTATTGCTCTTGAGATTGTCATCATCATCTTGCTACTTTCTTCTTTCTGCTCCCTATAATGACTGATAAAACGTCTTTGCGCATCAATGTCCAAGAGGAAAGAAAGCGGCATACTGGCGTGCAGTTTTGCCGATAAGGTGCTTTTTCCGATTCCGCAAGGACCGTTGATTATTATTAATTTCATAGAAAATTTATTTTATTCATATTTGTCTTACTTTTTTCAATACTTTCTCCATATAATATCGCAACATAATTTCTTCACCCGCTTTTGACGAATCCTCACTGATAAATCTATAACCTTGTTTTTCATAATAACCCCTAGCGCTTACGCTTGAAAATACCTTACTGATGGGATATCCTCTATCGGAAATGAGCTTTTCAACGTGAGCGAGCAATGCTGTCCCAATTCCTTTTCCGTAATGTGCTGAATCGACAAAGAAAGTTTTAACCTCATTATCCTTGAGACCAATTATGCCACATATTTGATCATCAACTGCTACAAAATAGTCTCTTTCGTGTCTAGTTTCGCGAGGCCTGAAGGGATCGACGCCTAGCATAAAATCTATGACTGGTTTTAAGTAGTCTTTTGCGTTTGTTTTGAGAATAGTATCTTTTATGAGTTGTTCAATCTCATCAAGATCGATAGATTTAATTGGTCGAATTTGAACTTTCTTCAGTTGCGGTTGTTCCTCGATCGCTCTTTTTGAAGCCATATTTATAAAGGTTAGTATTATTTGTTTTACTCTCAGCATGGAATCACTCCTTCGCCTGTCCTTTGACCATCCCTGCCTACCGAGATAGGTAGGCGATATATTGATACTTGCCAAAAAGGTTATAGTTTTTCTGATTTTAATGCGCTTGCAACCCCTAGCCAAACCCAGAAGAAACCCAACATAATTCCAGCGTTGAATAAATTAAAGATTACTACTCCTGTCCAAGAAACAAGAATGAATAGGGCAAATGTTTTTTGCTCCAGATCAGTAACTCTAAAAAAAGCAATGAGCGCTCGCAGAAAAATAGCGCCTAAGATTATAAGCAAGCTCAAAAAGCCGATGATTCCGCTGCCAAGATAGGTTTCGAGGAAAATATTACTGGAATTGAGATTAGCGCCACGCGGATCTTTTCCTAGAACTTCGGGAATATTGGCCCAGCCGATACCAATGATTGGATGCGCTTTAATTTGCAACCAACTTTTGCGATAGACTTCCGCGCGGACATTTACATTCGGATCATCACGATTGACTTCTGTCACAAATCGACCCTGATTTTTTTCTGTTTCGATTTCTTCTAGGTTAATGTGGCGACAACCGTATTGCTCCAATTCGGAAACATTGTGAATGATTGCACCCGTAGAGACGCATTGCGATGCGTCTCTACAAGCTGAATCGCACGATATCGTAATTTTTTGTGCACCTCCTGTGCTCACTGCGCGATTAAAAAGCTGGAACGTGGTTAGATGAAAGATATAGACTACACCAAGACCCAAAAGAAACGCGCCGATTATTCCCAGTTTTATCTTGCTAGTGAAGTTCCATTGCCAATCTCGAAAGTTAAATTTCAGGTTAGTGAAAATGCAAAAAGCAAATAGAACCGTCATCACAAGAGTGCCAATCCAGGCACTGCGAGAAACTGAAGTAATAAGAATGGCGAAAATCAGAACTAAAAAGATGTACGTCGCAAATATGCTCACGTTCTTGTTAATCAATCGCTCCTTGTCTGGTTTTTGGGCGAAATAATATGCCAAGGCATAGATTCCGGCAACAACCAAAACAAGATACAAGCCCAGCCAATCTGGCTCTGTGAGAGTGCTATTTGGTCTTCCGGGCATAACAGAAAATGAATTTAGTCCTTTAGCAAAGCGTAAATTTTGCCAAAAACCATAAAGCGAAATGATTAACACTGAGCTAAAAAAGAAGGGCAAACTTTTTTTCAAATCCGAAATATTTTGTATATAATTTCTGACAAGCAAATAGAGAATTGAAAAGGAAAAAAGAACTAAAATGAATTTGATTTCAGCGATGGGATTTGTGGAATCGGTGATATTTAAAAGTCCGGCAAGTGGGATGAGAAATATCAAATAGTCCGTGAAGCGTAGTTTGACCAATTTAAAATAAAGCTTGTGGGAGAAAAATCTTATCGTTACTCCTATAAAGAGCAGTCCTCCAATGAGCTGGTATGGTCGCATAGCAATTCCTAGCCGTTCTGGCGCAAGATTAATATTTTCCAACGCGATGGACCCAATGAAAAACATAAACGCCCAGCCAGGCCGATATAGCGCAAGAGCTAAAACTAAAATCGTAAAAAAAATAAAATCCCCTGTCCGCATCGGAAGTACGCCGAGATTGTTAAATAGAATCAAAAAGAATACCAAGAGAATATTGGTCAAAACTAAATACGTTTTGGTGTTATTTAGTTTTTCTGCTAGTTGCTTGAGATATGAAAACATGGGATGTTATTAATTTAAATTCAAGAAATCCACCTCATCCGGTCTTCGACCACCTTCTCCTTAGCAAGGAGAAGGGCTTTCTTCCGCATCTTATTCCCTCTCCTTACCAAGGAGATTTAACGTTCACAGGTGTGAAGGTTAAAGGGTGAGGTGGATTTAGTGGATTTAGTGCATTTCGGCTATTACGTTATAAAACTTCTTCACAAACTTATCCCAAGAAAAAAGCTTGGCTCTTTCGCGTCCTCGTTTCGAGAGAGTGTCGCGCAAATGCTTGTCGGTTAACACTTTCTTCATTACTTGCGAAATTTCTCTTATGTCATCAGCATGACAGTAAAGTGTACTATCTAGTCCCACTTCTGGCAAGGAAGAGTTTTTGGATGCAATGGCTGGCGTGCCCTGACTCATTGCTTCCAAAATCTGCATCCCAAAGCCTTCGTAGCGCGAAGGATAAACGAAAAATAGGGCGTTTCGAAAAAGTGCCGGCATATGCTCTTGTGGCACAGCCCCAAGAAATTTGACTTGTTTTGTCAGATTTAATTCTTTGACCAATTTCTCTGCGTCAGCGGCAAGTGATAGATTTGGCAAAGGTTTTCCATAAATCACCAACTTTGGCATTTCAGCAATAAAAAACAGATTTTTGTTTTTTTCTAGCAGCAGCTTATAGGCATGAATTACTCCGCTAATGTTTTTGCGAATCTCCATTCCCCCACCAGCAAAAATGTAGCCCGGAACTAGTTTATATTTTTTCAGCACTTTTCTACTGCTTTCCTGTGAAGCTAGTTTTCCGTAGATTTCATCAACGCTAATATAGTTAGTAGAAATCCTGTCTGCTGGTATGTCTAGATATTGAATTAAGTCTTTTTCTGTTCTCTTGGAAACAGTAAGGATTTTATCTGCTTGGCGAATCGCTTTTTCCGTCAGTTTTTGATAGTGTTTTCTTCTCGCATTATCGAGGTACTCTGGAAAAAGGCTTGGAATGATGTCGTGCACAAGCATCAGATGCTTCACGCCATTAGGCATGACCGTTGGACACTGATAGAGGCTAAAAAAAACATCACAGCCATCTTTTTTGACGCGCCGTGGCAGGAGATACTTTTCCCACCAAATTTTTCGAATCAAATCATCTCGCCGATAAAGCGGCAAAAGAATTTTCTTTTGGAAATTTTCAGGGAGACGAAAATCCTTTGGTAGATCTTCTTCCAAATAGAGAACGAACTCTGGTTTATTTTTTTGTTTTTTGCTTTTCGACTCCTGCGCAATCAGTTTCTTAAGAAAGCTGGTTGTCACTTGCCCAATACCCGAATAGGGTTTGCGACAAAAGGAGGCGTTAATTCCTATCTTCATACTTTACTAATTTAAATACTAATTAACATAATTATAGCACACTTTAGTGAGTTAGCCTGAAGCTTTACGAGAAATCAATTTCAGGCTATACTGGAAGCAGCTTAATTGGCTTAAATATATACTATGTTTTCACTCTTAAAGCTGGCTATTTGGATATGTGGCGTAGCAGTTATTAGCTATTTTGTGCTCAATTTTTTCGGATTTGAGGTGAATAGGGACTATTTTAATGCTAGTAAGATTGAATGCCAAAAAAGATTAGAAGAATGCAAGGGAAAACTCATTCATAATGGCGTCGATGGAGCCAATTGTGATTTCAACTGCGCTGATCCGAAATTAATCATTAATAAGAAAAAATAATGAAACTGATTGTTAATATTCCAGCTTATAACGAGGAGGCAAAAATCGGAGAAACTATAGCAAATATCAGGGGAAGTTTTTTGGCTGATTTTTATGTTAAAGACGCAGGGGCAATAATTTCCGAGAAACTCATTCAGGTTGTTGATGATGGATCGAGCGATAAAACAGTTGAGGTCGCTAAGGCAGCTGGCGTGGACTTGCTTGTTTCCTACAAGCCTAATCGAAGATTAGCCTATTCTTTTAAGCGAGCTGTAGAAAATTCCTTGGAAAATGGTGCGGATATTATGGTCAATATTGATGCGGATGGACAATTCGACCCCAATGATATTCCTAAATTGCTGTTGCCTATACTTATCGGCCAGTGCGATATGACAATCGCAAACCGCTTTGGCAAGCACGAAGCCAAGGATATGCCCAAAATTAAATATCATCTCAATCGTCTGGCAGCGAAAATGATTGGACTTTTTCTTAATTATCCAATTGATGATTTGACCTGTGGATTCCGTGCGCATAATCGTGAGACACTATTGCGTTTAAATATTACAAACGTTAGTTTTACCTATACGCAAGAAACAATCATTGACGCCATTGGCAAAAACTTAAAATTAAAATGGATTCCAGTTAAGGTGCAATATTTTGCTGATCGCGAGAGTCGGATTGTGAAATCAGTTTGGAAATTCGTTTCTAACTCAGCAAAGATTATCCTAAAAGCAGTGCGCGATGTTCGTCCGATGAAGTTTTTTGGTGTTCCAGGTCTCATTGTTGTTATAGCATCACTTCTAGTCTTTCTGTTATTTCTCTATCATTATTTCCAAACCTTCGAAATCACCACCTATCGCAATTATCTCTTTCTTTCGGTGATCTTGATGTTTGTTGGTTCGCAATTGCTCATTTTTGCTCTTATTGCTGATATGATTAAAACCAACCGCAATCTGACTGAGGAGCAAATGTATCTTTTGAAAAAAGATCGCCTTAAGAAATAGCCTTTCTTCAATATGAAACAATCACGCATCCTTTTTATTTCTCGTGCCTACCCGCCAATTCTAGGCGGGATCGAGATGCAAAACTATGGGATTGCCAAGGCTCTTTCTGAAATAACTGAGACAAAAATTATTGCCAACAAGTATGGCAAAAAAATGTTGCCGCTTTTTGTGCCTTGGGTTACCCTGAAGAGTCTTTTTTTGCTTTCCAGCTATGACGCTGTTCTCCTGGGAGACGGCGTATTATCCCCTGTTGGAGTATTTTTGAAATTCTTTTATCCGAAAAAGAAATTCATTTCAATCATTCATGGACTCGATATCACCTTTGCTCATAAAAAGTCTATATTAGGGAAGATATATCGCACCATCAACATCCCCGCGCTCAAGAGATTAGACAAGTTGATAATGGTTGGAAATGAAACAATTAATCAAGCGACAAAAATTGGTATTTTGAGGGAAAAATGCATTTTCATTCCCAATGGGTTGGATGTTGATGAAATTTGTGCCACACATACGCGAGCTGATTTGGAGAAATTAACCAACATGAAACTTGATGGCAAAAAAATCATGTTTCGCGGGGGCAGGATTGTTAAGCATAAGGGCGTAGAGTGGTTCATTAAAAACGTAATGCCAAAACTACCTGAAAATTATATATTGATTGCTGCTGGCGGAGCAGTCGCTGCAAAAACCGCTGGTGATGGAAATAACTATCCAAACTGCGTAAAAGCTGTTAAAGAATTGGGACTGGAAAATAGAGTTAAATTTTTCATTAATCTTCCGCGAAAAGATATTAAAATTCTTTTTAATGCTTGCGATATCTTCATTCAACCTAATATTAAAGTTCCAGGTTCAATGGAAGGATTTGGGATAACAGCGATCGAAGGTGCGGCCTGCAAGAGGGTTGTCCTTGCTTCCAATATTGAAGGTCTTAAGGATGCGATCAAGGATGGTAAGAATGGCATCCTACTTGATTCTGGTAATGCGCAGATGTGGGCAAATAAGGTCAAGGAGGTTTTAGAAGATGATGTTTTCCGCCAAAACTTTGGTGAGAAAGCTCGTGAGTTTGTTAGGGAAAATTTTGCTTGGGAAAAAATTTCAAAGAGATATCTGGAAGAAATTAATAGAATAATCTTATGATCGAATTCATTCAGGCACAATTTATGTTTTTTTTTGCAATAGCTCTCGTCCTATTTCTGCCGGGATACTTATTTCTTTTAGCTTTTTTTGGTAAAACAACTCTCAATATCCTAGAAAGGTTTATTATTGCCACGGGCCTAAGTGTGCTCATTACGGACTTCATAATGCTCCTAATGTCTCGATTTAACATCAGCTTTACTAGAACCTCCCTGATTATAGCAATTCTCACATTCTCGTTGGGTTGCTTTTTTACTTATAAAAAACGATTTGAAAAAGCGCCTTTGAACGTTGAGAATAAGCTTGCTTTTAATTTTTCCTCAAAACAGCTTTTTCTCATCATTCTGATTTTGTTCCTTTCGATATTCATCCGTTCCGCTTATTTGCAAAATTCCCTGCCACCTTCTAGTACAGATTTAGGACATCATATGTATTGGTCCAAGCTCTTTGCTGAGTCTGGAGAAATACAAAACTATACCCAGCGTGACATCGTGAACGTAGCTGGAACCTATCAATCTGATTCGCCTCGCCCAATCAGTGATTTTGTGATTGGTGAACATTTGATTTTTTCTGCCATTGGTCTCATTTCTGGTGCCAGCTTCATATCTTCCTTTCCGGTTCTTATCCTTCTTTTCATTAATATTTTCAGCTTACTAGCAACATTCATTTTATCTCTACAGTTATTCAAAGATAGCCCTCAAAATAAAAATATGGCTATATTTGGCTTACTTATTTTGGGTGCTCTTTTTGCAATTGATCCACCACAAGCCAAATTTGTTGGTGGTGGTGTGGTTGGAAATATCATCGGAAATTTACTAATTCCGCTTGCTTTCTATTTTTATATCAGGTTTATTCGAGAAAAGGAACTGTTATTTGTATTTTTCGCCCTAGTATTTTCAATGGGGCTATTTTACACTCATCATCTATCAGCTTTAATATTCCTTCTGGTCTTTGCGGGATTTATCGTATTGTCCTTAGCTTTAAACTTTCGAGAAACTAAGAATTTCATATTCAGCCAAAAAAAGAATCTCTTCTCGCCACTACTAATTTCTTTTTTTATCTTTGCAATTTCTTTTGTTTTTGTAATCTACACACCGACTTATCTCAAAAATAGCGCTGTGAATACCGTGGTGGGCTCAATTAAAAAAGTTGAACACACCGGATTATCGTTGCTTCAATTTAGGAATATCCTTGGAGAAACGAGATTTGCTACGGGAATTTTTGGTTTTATTTTATTTTTATTTTT
>JBAXPY010000008.1:0-24988 GCA_037132035.1 Candidatus Moraniibacteriota bacterium
TAAGCTTGCGCTCGTACTTCCCAGGCGGCATACTTAACGCGTTAGCTACGACACTGGAAGGGTCGATTCTCCCAATACCTAGTATGCATCGTTTAGGGCGTGGACTACTGGGGTATCTAATCCCATTCGCTACCCACGCTTTCGTGTCTCAGCGTCAGATGAGGGCCAACCAAATGCCTTCGCCTTTGGTGTTCCATATGATATCAACGCATTTCACTGCTACACCATATGTTCCATTGATCTCTCCCTCTCTCTAGATATACCGTTTCAAATGCAGTTTTCGAGTTGAGCTCGAAGATTTGACATCTGACTAATATATCCGCCTACACACGCTTTACGCCCAATAAATCCGGATAACGCTTGAGGTCTCTGTATTACCGCTACTGCTGGCACAGAGTTAGTAACCTCTTATTCGTAAGGTACCGTCATTACATTCTTCCCTTACAAAAGCAGTTTACGACCCAAGGGCCTTCTTCCTGCACGCGGCGTCGCTCCATCAGACTTTCGTCCATTGTGGAATATTCTCGACTGCAGCCACCCGTAGGTGTTTGGACAGTGTCTCAGTTCCAATGTTGGGGGCCGTGCTCTCACACCCCCTACCCGTCATAGCCTTGGTAGTCCATTACACTACCAACTAGCTGATAGGACACAGGCCACTCCAAAAGCGATAAATCTTTACTCCGTAGAGCACATCATGTATTATTCCGGATTTCTCCGGATTATTCATGACTTTTGGGAATGTTCCTATGTATTACTAACCCGTTTGCCGAGGGTCTAACCCTCTCGACTTGCATGCCTTATCCACGCCGCCAGCGTTCATCCTGAGCCAGGATCAAACTCTCAAAAAATATCAGAAGTAAATCTGATTATATAAAAGAAAATAAATTCTTTTTATTTGAAATAGACTCGAATTCTTCATCTACCATAGCTCCGAAGAGCGACGGCAGATTTTGTCTCGATTGCTCGAGACCGGACTAATCGCAAAAAATTGCGATTAATTTTTGCTTCTCCAAATCAAAAGGTAAGATTTAGAGAAACTATTCACTTGTTAAAGTTCACAATGTTTTTTGGTATCAATGAACACTTCGAAGCGCTCAGAGTGAACAAAAAACACATCTCTGCGGACAAACACAATCATACGCAAAGATGTATTTTTTACCTTCACTTCCCACCCCTTGTTTTAAAAGTCTTATTGGGTATTATTTAATGCTTTTTTGCTTTTAAATAATTATACCTGGAACTCAACTGTCTTTAGCCATTGTAGAGCGCTTTTAGAAACCTGTCAAGGGGCGATTTTTTAGCCCCAAAATTAGTCTATTTACAGGCTATTTTCCCTGCAAATCTTGGCATATTCCCCAGAGCTCTTTCGTGGCGTTCTTTTCATTGTTTTTCTATCAACTTCAAAAAGGCCGAATTTCATCTGGTATCCTTCGTTCCATTCAAAATTATCCAGAAGCGACCAATAAAAATAGCCTCGCACATCAACACCTTTTCTAATAGTTTTATGCAACGCTCGCAAATGCGCCTTGATATACTGCGCTCGATATTTATCCTCATCATCAGCAATGCCATTTTCTAAAATATAAATTGGCTTTTTATATTTTTCCCAAGCGTCCATTACAACCTCAAACATTCCCTCAGGAGAAACGCCCCAGCCCATATCGGTCACTTTTTTTTCATATGTCGCGAGCTCATAAAAAGGGTAAGTCAATTTCACTTTTGCGCCATAATAGTAATTCACTCCGACAAAATCTTTTGCCTCGCCAATCTGATCAAAAAAATGCCAGTTATAAAAATTCTCAACTTTTTCCGTTAGCCAATTCTGCCAGCGACCTTTTCCAAAATAATCAAAGTCATTGCAAAACTGCGTAATCCCAACCGGCAGATTTGGTCTGACTTTTTTTATCACTTCATAAGCTTTCTTGTGCGCTTCCACTAAATTTTTCCGCGCCAAAAGATATAGAATTGGATTTCTTTTTCCTGGCGGGAAATCTCCAGTAGCATAACCTTTATTCAAAATGAGCCGTGGTTCATTGAAGGTGATACAAATATCAATTTCACCGCCCAACTCCTTGATCACTTTTTCTACAAATCTTTGAAAAATCAGTACCGATCCTTTCTTGTGCCAGCCATATTTTTGCGAAAACCACAAAGGCAACGTCCAATGGTTGAGTGTCACAAAGCGCCTTATTCCCTTAGCCTTCATATCTAATAGCCACTCGCGATAATGTTCAATCGCTGATGCAGAAAATTCGCCTTCTTTCGGTTCAATTCGCGACCACTCCAAGGAAATCCGATATGCATTGCAACCCAAACTTTTCACCAAATCATTGTCTTCTCGGAAAAGATTCCACGAATCACATGCAATTCCGGAAAATTCTTTTGTTTTTCCTTCTTGTTCCCAAGCATACCAATCGTTATTATCATTTCCACCCTCAACCTGATGAGAAGATGTGCCCACTCCCCACAAAAACCCTTCTGGAAATTTTAGTTTTTTGTTTTGCATGTATTAACTTACTTATTACTATTCTTCCTCCTCCTATTCTACAACACTACCAAGAACCACCATCGTTTTTGAAAACAGAAGCGGAATCCATTCCACCACTCCCGGTTAATTTTCTTTGCTCCCAGATTCGTCGCACTTTTCCCGCATGCTCCTCTGTATTTATTCTCAAATTGTCCAGGGTATGTTTCACTTCAACTGAATCACTTTCAAATACTTCAAAAAAATTTCTTTCCAACATTCCCTGCTCAATATCAAGCGAGGTACTGAGCGCCTGAACAATATTCATCGCATTGTCTTTATCATCCATTTGACTGATGCAACTTTTAACATGAGCCTGGAAAGACATTGCCGCTTCTTTCTTGAAACGATCAATATCGACATAAATCCCTTTTTCCTCCATTCGCCGCTTCAAACTATTTATCCATCCAAAATGAAGTTTCTCTTCAAAAGCTAACTCTTTCCAAAAATCAGCTTGCTCCGGAAAACTCACTGCATATTTTTCATAAAGCACACTCAGCAATTTCTCATTATTTGCCATGCAATCCAAGACAACGTCAGCATCTATTTTTCTACTAAGCTCCTCGTTTCTTTTGATATTTTCACTCATTTATTTTTTGTTTAAATTATTTTTGCTTAATAATCGAAATTTCTCCCGGCATCCATTTCCGCAAGACCTCCGGCACTGTCACTGAGCCATCTTCGTTTTGATAGTTTTCCAAAATTGCAATGAACGGTCGCACTGATGGCAAAGCGGTATTATTCAAAAGATAGGCGAATTTTTTGTTGCCTTCTTTATCCTTATATTTCACATTCAAACGTCTCGCTTGCCAATCAACAAAGTTTGAAGCTGATCCGGTTTCGCCCCAGCGATCAAGTCCTGGCATCCAAGCTTCCAAATCAAAAGCGCGATATTTCCCTGCCGCCATGTCCCCAGTGCAAATTTGCAGCTTGCGATATGGCAAGCCCAATTCTTCGTGCATCTCTTCAGAAATTGCCACCATCTCTTCTTGCATCTTCGTAGCCGCATCAATGTCCGCTGTCGAAACAACTACTTGCTCGACTTTGAAAAATTCATGCACGCGATAAAGTCCTTTATTGTCCTTACCATAATCCCCAATCTCACTGCGATAGCATGGTGAAAATCCACAAACCCTGATTGGCAATTTCGCCTCATCTAACATTTCATCTGAGAAATAGGCTAAAAGAGATGGCTCAGCCGTTCCGACCAGAAATTTCTTCTCCTTCGAATCAGCTCCGTCCATCTCTTTGTCGCGAGTGGCGATTTGATAGATATTGTCAGAATCACTGTCATAGTCTGTGCCCTTGAAATAGCCACTACCAAACAGCGCGAAGCTCTTGATCAGTGTCGGTGGAATAATTGGCGCATAACCTTTTTCCACCATCTTGTTGAGCGCATACATCATGAGCGCCATGACAAGCAATGAGCCTTCATTTTTCAAATAATATCCGCGATACCCAGAAACTTTCGCCCCTTTTTCAAAATCCACAATGTCCAAATTTTCCGCGAGCTCAATGTGTGACTTAGGTTTGAAATCAAACTTGCGAATTTCGCCCTTCTGATAGACTTCCACATTCCCACTCTCATCCTTGCCAATTGGCGTATCCTCCGAAGGAATGATTGGCACTTGCACCATTAGCGTGTCAAATTGTTTTTTCAGCTCCGTGTATTCCGGTTCCGCCACTGCCATCTTTTCTTTCACTGCCTTTCCCTGTTCAATCGCCACCTTTCGATCGTCATCAGTTTTGCTCATTTGCATGAGTTCATTGAGCTTATTCTTCTCCGCGCTCAAGAGTTCAATATATTGCAAAGACTCAACTCTTTTTTTATCGACTGACAAAAGCTCATCGAGATTGAGGCTAATGTTTTTATTTTTAATTGCCTCTTTTAGTTTGTCCGCATTCTCGCGGATAAATTTGATGTCTAACATAGAATTAAATTACTAAATTGTTATATTGCCAAATTGTTTCTATAAATTCAAAATTATATCCCCAGAGGGGAGATAGAAAGAGATGCCAAAATTTGATAAAATCCCTTATTCATAGCTAAAACTACTATATCACGAGCTTTAAAAAATATAAAGTTAAGCTTTACCCTGCCCAGTAATTATTCACAAATAGCATGATGTCCAGAGCCAGAAAAAGAGTTGAGGTGAAAATCCATCCCAACCGAAACGTTTCATTTTTTATACTAGCCAATAGTATAAATAGTGGAAACATAACAAGACTATAACGACCAACACTCATCAAAGTGCCCGATGAAAAAGCCGCAAATAAGGTAGCCGACATGAAAAGTGCGTATAGCAGAGACAATTTTCGACCTACCATTATCGTAGCACCTACAATGAAAATGGTTAAAACAATATCAATCCCCATGTTGGCGATTGATGGGTTTGAAAAAAAGGAAAAATGCTCCCAATTAATCGAGAATGCTCTCCCCCAGTTACTCTGAATTTTGAAAAATAAAAGTAGATCACCAAACTTTAGATAGTCATAAGTGATAAAGGCAAAACTTCCGATTGGCGCAAAAACCACTGGGACTAATTTAGCGAGTACTTTTGTCGTAAGCACATTTCTCCAACCACTAATTCGAACTACCTCCCATAAAATTGGCAACGCCAAAAAAACACCGTTGCTATGTGCCAATGCTCCCAGAAAAGCGAAAAGGCCTGCCAGATAAAATTTTCGCTGGAACGCATAATAGAAAGTCGCAATAGTCAGAAAAAGAAATAACGACTCAGTATAAATTACATTAAAGAAAAAGGCAGTCGGAAAAATTAACATGAGCATTATCGGCAACTTCGGATCAACCTTGGGATGAAACTCACGCAATAGCTTCCAAAAATACACACAAGCCAAAAGAAGAAACACCATGCTGAGCAACCATCCTGCCAAAATAAAATTTCCTCCCAGTACCGTTCCAAGAATTTTTATCAAAGCCGGATATAGCGGAAAAAAAACAACATTCGACAAGGTATTGTCAGTTTTCAAATAATAACCATTCTGCACAATATCCAGGTACCAATACGAACCCCAGCGATTATGCATATCCACCAAACCAGAACTCTGCGGAACTGGAAAATTTTCTGGAGCAATCCAAGTGTAGGCCGTGTCTGGACTCAAATTGAACCGATTCAACACGATAAAGCCAAAAACATTAACGACAACAAGCCATAGCGACACAAGCAGTAGAATTTTCCTCATTTTCTTAATTTTGACGATTTAAATTTTTCAGGATTATGCCCCTGCATTCTCACTATTTCTGCTTGAAGCTTAAGGTTTTTGAGCTTTTCTGTCAATTCAGGTAAAGCCACCTCCTGATCATATCCTAGCGCGATCACATCGGGTCGATATTTTTCCAGCGCGGCATATTTATCCTCCAAGCTTCCCAAAATCACCTCATCAGCCAACCCATTCTTTTCCACCACCTCAAGCCGTTCTTCCTCACTATTTTGTGTCCACTGACTTTTAATGCGCAGTACGGTTTCATCCCTCGCAACTACCACAATCAAAAAATCCCCCATCTTTTTTGCCTGCTCTAAATAGCTTTTGTGCCCATCGTGAAATATATCAAATGTCCCAAATGCCATTACTTTTCTCATAAAATTTCTACAATACACCAGTTATTTCTTTTTCAAAGCGATTAAAAAATCCAACCATATAGTCATGCCGCTCCTCAGCAATTCGTCTCCCTTCTTTGGTTAATATTTTATTTTTAATTTTTTTCAATTTAATTTCATATTCCAAAACCGGACTATCCTCTTTGGTGAAAGAATAATCCTTTCCCGATTTAGCCAGTTTTTTTTCATTGCCAGTGTAAAGCGCTTTCGCTCCAAACTGTCGAGCAAAAACAAAGTCGCGTGCAACGCCAATTGCTCCAATAGAATCCAATTTATCAGCGTCATAGACAACCCTTGCTTCTAGCGTCCTGGGCGGAAGATTTTCTCTAAAGCGATGCGCTTCAATCGCATGAATTATATTTTCAATGGTTTCTTTTTTAAAATCATATTTTTTCAAGATTTTTCGCGCTAAAATTCCACCCTGCACGGCGTGACAAAACAAGCCCCCGTTGGCCATTTCAGACTTTCTTCCAATATCATGCAACAGTGTAGCCACCTCAACAACAAACAAGTCGGCTTTTTCTTTTTTGGCAATTCGCAAAGCCAAGTTCCGCACTCGTTCAACGTGCGTCCAGTCATGGCAACCACTCGCCCCCACAAAAAACTTCCTAGCTTCAAACTCAATTTTTTCAATGTCTTTTTTCATACCTTAAAATCCCAGTTTGCTACTTATCCCCTGCAACGCTAAAATTCCAATTTCCAAAAATTTATCCACTGGATCACCGTCTCCGCGGGGATGACACAAAGAAAAAATTACTCCTTTGATTTCATCGGCGGAAAAATAACTGTCTCGCGAATGGATTTGTTCATCAGAAATGAAAACAGTCTTTCGCTCATGCCAAAGCCAAAAGCTGGTGGCATGCCATATTCCAGCGCCTCCACAAAATCCTCATCCATCATCTGCGCTTCGGCATCTCCTGCGGCGCGCGCTTTCATCTGTTCGAGAAAACGGTTCTTTTGGTCAATCGGATCATTTAGTTCCGAAAAAGCATTGCAAAGCTCACTGCCTCCTGCCACGATTTGAAATCGCAAAGTTCTTTTCGGATTTTCTGGATCAGTCTTCGCCAGAGGCGAAACTTCCAACGGATGTCCAACCAGAAAGCAAGGTTGAATCAGTTTTTTTCGAATCGTTTTTTTGTAGAGCAGGTCAACCATCCGGCCCTTCGAATAACCCGGTTCATATTTAATTTTCAGCTCGTCTGCCTTCGTGCAGAGCGCTTCGGCAGATAAATCCGCATTCAAATCTAAGCCGGTTTCTTTTTTGAATTCGGTGAAATAATCCACAACCGGAAATTTTTTACTCCAATCAATTTTGTTCCCCTCATATTCCGTAACGAGCCCTCCCACAACTTTCTCAACAACCTCTCGATACATCTTCTCGCAAAACTCCATTCCTTTTTGAAAATCCCAATAAGCGGCATAAAATTCCATGTGATCAAATTCTTGCAAATGATCACGATCCATGCCTTCATTGCGGAAAACCCGCCCAATCTCAAAAACTCTCTCGTAGCCCCCCACAAGCAATCTTTTCAGGGGTAGCTCTAAGGAGATTCTTAGATAGAAGTCTTGATCCAGGGCATTGTAGTGCGTCACAAACGGTTCTGCGTCAGCTCCACCCGGTGTGTGCTCCAAAACCGGAGTTTGCACTTCTAGAAAATTTTCTGCCACCAAAAGTTGCCGCACAGTTTGCCAAAAAACATTTTTCTTGGCGAACAGTTCGCGCGTTTCGGCGTTCATCATCAAATCAAGATAGCGTTTGCGCAGAAGTGCCTCTTCATCTTTTAATCCAAAATATTCCGTCGGAATCGGTCGAATGTTTTTCGAAAGCACTTTCCAATCATGCACTTCCAGAGTTTGTTCTTCTTGTTTAGTTAGAAATAATTTTCCCGACACTTGCACAAAATCCCCAATTTCGATATTTTTTGCAAATAGTTTATATTTCGCTTCGTCCATATTTCGCTTATTCAAAAAGATCTGAATCTTCCCTGTGCCATCTTCGATGTGCGCGAAAGTCGATCCGCCCATCGGACGATTTGATTTTACCCGACCAAGTAAAGATACATCTAACTGTCCCTCAGCAGATAATTCCCCAAAGCGTTCCAGCGTTTCGCTATTCGTCATTGACCGCTCGCATTTCTCCGGATAGGCTTCCATCCCAAATTCTTGGATATTTTTCAGTTTTTCCAGTTTATTTTCCAAAATGTCTTCGCGCATAAAATATGATATTTAGGTTTTTTAATGCTATCCACAATAGGTCTATATTACCGCATTTGGCGGGAATTGGCAATTTTTAGAGAAAATAAAAACCATTAGCTAGGCTAGCGGTTTCTATCCTGCCCTGCATTCACAGAGCTAGAAAAATCTGAGGTTTTGGATTTCTACGAACCTCTCACGGATAATTCCCTATACAGCTCCGGCGCATTATCCTTAATTAATTTCGTCCAATTCCGCATAACTTCCACTTCTTCCTGCCAATGATTTTCAGAAAGAATAAACTTAAAAATCAGTCCTTGTATATCGGGATATTTTTCTCTCGCTAGTGTTTTTGAATTGCCGAATGCTTCAATCGCACTCTCGGGAAAACCCATCATCCGCCCGAATTCATCGTGATCAATTTCCGGATTAAGATTGGCTAATTTTTCCGCCGTTTCTTTGTCTAGCGCCACGGCAAACTCAGCTCGAAGATTCTCATTTGTTTTTCCCCGCAACACTTCCGCCACGCACAAACCATTTTTTTCAAGAACTGTTTTTATTTCTGCTGGTGAATCATTCCACTTATACGCCATAATATCTGTCGCCTTTTTCGCACCAAGCAATACCAGAATCATTTCCGCTTTCTGGATGCCGCCCAAATTCAGCTGCTCTATTTCCTGGATTCTTTTTTTCTGCTCTTGCTCTTTATTGATTACGACTTCTTCTTTTGATATCACATCCACCTCGAAAACTTTGAAAAATTCATCTCTCAGATTTCGCGCCTCATCAGATCTGAAATATTCTCCATATTCATTGCCGAATTGCTCCACTGCTTTCCAGTATTTTTTCTTTGCCTCATCCCATTTTTGTCGCGATGCACTTTCTTCGTCCTGAGAATATTCAAGTCCATTCTCTTGGCACCAGTCAGGATAAGAACCTAGCGACTCTAGCCGTTCTACATATTCTTTATTATGCTCATCGCACCACTCTTTCGTGGGAACAATTCGCATATCATACCGGTACATCCCGACTCCTTTTGTTTTTATCGGCCAATCTTCTTTGCGACTACTAAGTACAACGTTTTTTATGCCAGGCAAATCTGCTTTTCCAAATTGTTCCAAATTATTATCCAACTGTTCTTTGAGCTTGCAAAACTTGGAATTTTCTTCTTGGGCATAAAAAGTTAAATATGGTTCCGAATAAGCAATATTTGAGCGCTCACCATTCCTGTCAACCTCGTGACCTCCACAACCTTCTCTTGTTTTTAAAAATGGTAACTCATTCAATTTTTGACATGCCAATCGAATATCTCTATCAATAATTTCAGGAAATTCTTCCGAATCAATTCCGGTCATATTAAACAAATCGCTTTTCTGCTTTTCAAAATATCCGTTAAGAGATTTAACAACTTCTTCATCAGACATGCCAGCGTCCTCTCCATTGGGAAAAACATCATTTCGAGCGGGAGATTCCAATTCTTCATTTTTCCAAAATTCTTTCCAATTTATAGCCGACAGTTTTTCCTTGATTTCTGCTATTCTCACATTATCATCCCCCTCTTGATTATCTCTATTTTTCTGTAATAGTCGTTCGGCTTTTTCACAGTCCTCCTTCTTTGATTCTCCTTTTTCCTTTCTTTCCGCTCTTAAATTAATCGCGCCACTTCTGATTTCGTGCGCCTCATCGTATACTTCTCCAAAATTATTTCCTTTTGACATAGTATTATTTTTTTAATTCAACACTTTTATTTTACCGTATTTAGCCCGGGATGGCAATTGAAAACAAAAAGAGACGTCCCAGCGAGGCGTCTCTATAAAAAATAAAATTCATTTCAAATCCAGATTACTTCACATCCAAAATCGTATATTTCACTTCTCCTCCAGGAGTAACCACATCAACCTTATCACCTTTCTTCTTCCCCATGAAAGCTTTTCCCATCGGAGATTCATTGGAAATTTTGAGATCACTTGGGCTCGCCTCATTTGATCCGACAATCTGAAATTCCATCTCCGATCCATTAAACTTCACGCCCACCTTGGAACCCAATTGAACAACACCCAAATCCTTATCATAGGTTGCCACTTTTGATTCCTTGAGCATAAACTCCAATTCTGCAATCTTTGATTCATTCTCTGCTTGCTGAGCTTTGGCAGCACTGTATTCAGCGTTCTCACTCAAATCGCCTTGCTCTTTCGCTTCTTTAATTGCGCCCGCTATTCCCTGTCGCAAAGTAGTCTTGCGATGCTCCAATTCATCCTTGATTTTTTTAAGTCCTTCTTCGGTAACAAATTTTGTCATAACATTTTTTTAGGCACCGTGTCAAAATAATTTGTACAGTTCGTGCTCAAGCTTACGTCAGATTTGTTCAAAAAATTCTGAGGAATATCGAGATATTGTGAGGAATTTTTTGGGCAAAGATGGCGTGAAGGTGAGTGCGAAATGTGTAAATTATTTTGATACGGTGACTCAGTTTGCTTTTTATAAAAAATTGTCGTTCTTTTGGACGACACTGGAAATTGTACCAGAAATAAATTTTGTGTCAAATTAAAAAATATGTGTCATTCCCGCGAAGGCGGGAATCCAGGTTCCGCTAGTCATAAACTCAGGAAAATCGAATTATAAATCTTCTTGCTTTATGATACAGTTAGTTTTTTTATTTAGTAACTTATTTTTCTATACAACAGACCCGATGTGCCTGGATCCCTGACTTCACGGGGATGACACAAGTGTTATTTATTATCTCTTTTGAAATACCAATCATACACTTCTTTTGTCACGGGAACAGCGCTAGAATGTCCCTCACCACCACCTTCCACCAAAACAACCATGGCAATTTTTGGATTATCATAGGGAGCAAAAGAGATGAACCATGCATGCGTCTTATCTTGCGTTCCATATTGCGCCGTCCCAGTCTTGCCCGCAGTTGCGACAGGAAGATCTTTGAGTGATTGAGCGGTGCCATCGGTGATTACTTGACGCATACCTTCTCTGAGAACTTGCATAATGTCCTTCGGAAGAAAATCCTTTCTAATCATTTCTGGTTGAATATAGGCATCCTCCCCACTAGCATTGCGAATACGATTAACAAGCTTGGGAGAATATAGCGTTCCGCCATTAGCAATCGCCGCTGTGTAGTTTGCTAATTGCAGTGGCGTCGCAAGCATAAAGCCCTGACCAATGGCGCAATGATAACTATCTCCGATGTACCACTTCTCACCAATTTTATCCAACTTCCACTGCTCACTTGGAATCAGCCCCCTAGATTCTCCTTGAAGATCAATGCCCGTTTCCGTCCCAAAACCAAATAAATTTTCATATTTTTTCATCCGATCCATGCCGAGGCCTGCTATATTTCCATACCCCCCTCCAATGGTATAGAAAAATATGTCATTACTCTCTGCAATAGCTGTTCGCACATCACTAGGACCATGCACTTTCCAGTCGCCAAATCGAAAACTACCAATATTCAGACTACCACCTAACCCATCAATTATCGTTTTGGGCGTAATCGTCCCTTCCACAAGCGCTGCCGCAGCTACGGCGGGCTTGATAGTTGACCCTGGCGGATACTCCCCGCTGGTGACGCGATTAAGCAGCGGTATATCTTTATCGCTAATCAGTTTTTTATATTCCTCACTACTGATACCGCTAGCGAATAAGTTATTATCATAACTCGGCAAACTGACTAATGCTAAGATGCCACCCGTACTCGGATCAATCGCAACCGCCGCCGCAGTTCTTGTTTCAGTTTTTTCCAGTATTGCAGATAAACTATCATAGATCTTTTTTTGCAATTCCTGATCGATATTCAAAACCAAATCAGCTCCCACTTTAGGGTTGATTACACCCAAATTCTTTTTTATTTCACCACGAGAATCCACCTCGACTTGCTGTGCCCCATATACACCCTTTAAATATGGCTCATAGCTTTTCTCCAAGCCCGTTTTCCCAATATAGTCAGTCATGTAATAACCGCTATTCTTATCCAGTTCCGCTTTAGTTATCTTACCGTCATAACCGATAATGTGTGAAAAAATGGCGCTATTTTCATAATTCCGAATAGCTGTTTTTTCCAATGCTATTCCCGGCAATTCATTGATTTTCTCGGCCAAAATAAGCGTCTGATCTTGCGTAATATTTTCTTTAAGTAAAATTAAATCGGTCGATTTTTCATTCTGACTAAGCAAGACTATTTCCACATTTCCCAAATTCATGTTGAGAACATTCGCTAGCTTTGCTGCTAGGTTTTTTTTATCCTCAACACTTTTTGGCAGATAACTTGGCACAACAACCACATCGATACTGGGAGAATTCCGCGCTAAAATGTTGCCGAATTTATCCAAAATATTTCCACGAGGAGCCTTAATTACAATCTTCCTAATTCGATTTTCTGCCGAAACGAGCGCATAATACTCGCCGCTTACAATATCTAGATAGAAAACCCTGCCAAAAAGAAACAAAAGTACAACAGAAATAAGATACCAAACAATAGAAAGTCCCTTCCTTTTGAATGGTTTTTCAATAATGGCCTTCTCTTTTTGAGAAACATTCATAATTGCATCCTCAATCTCCACACCCCTGGCCATTCGCCTTGTTTTGAAATATCTTTCAAACATAGATTCTTAAAATATCTTATTACGCACTTGCAAAAAATTCGAGCGTCCAATTCTTTTTAGCAAGAAATAAATAAGCGGAAAAAATAAAATATTTAGCGCAGCTTCTTTCGCCAAAATTAAACTAAACAAGGAAACTGGCGCATTACCAATAGACGCTCTGCCAAAATAATTTTCTAAAGCAAACAATCCATTGAGGAATATATTATTCGCTAGCGTACCAAAAATAATTGTCATGGTCAAAATAAATATTCGCCAGTTGCGTGCAACCACAAGAAATCTCTTAGAAATAAATCCAACAAAAAAAGCAACGAGCGTCAATGAAACGATATGCATTCCAATTGGACAAAAAAGTATCAGATCATAAACAAATCCAGTGAAAATATTTTTTGAAAAAGCGCTTTCAAAACCTTCTTGCGTAGTCCAAAAAATCACCAAAAGCAAAAAAATGTTGGGACCCAGGCCCCAAAAAAAGACATTGGAAAAAACCGCTAATTGTAAAATAGCGGACATAAAAACGATTAGAAAGATTGTTAATTTTTGCATTATTCTTATGACTTATGCGTTTACCAAGAACGATCTTTAAAGCGCAAGGCTTCTTGCAGTTTGTTTTTGTTTATTTTAACCCTCAGAATAATTAAAGTTTCTCGGATCAACCTTGGCTATAAAAAAGCTTGTTTTTGGCAAACACATAAGTCCTGATTCTATTTGATCACAAACACAACATCCAATTTGGAATATTTTAAGCGTGACGTAACCACGGCTTTTTGAAAAAGTCGATCCTGCGAAGCTTTTATCTCCTTTATTTTTCCCACCAAGAGTCCTCGCGGAATATTACCACCTAAGCCTGATGTAATGATTGTATCCCCTTCATTCAGAACATCCGCCTGGGTCACCATATCCAAAACCAACCCTAGGCCATATTCCCCCCGCAAGATGCCCTTTGCGCCCGTTTCCGTGTCAGAAACATTCACAGAGCTACTTGAGCTTGCTAGGAGATTAATCTTTGAGCTCGTAGGATAAACTTCATCAATTTTTCCAACAAGAATCCCATTTGCGACAATCACCGCCATTCCAGGCACCACACCATCCCTTTCGCCCTTATCAAAAATAACCCAGCTTTCCGAACCCTGAGGATCTTGCCCGATAATAAAACCGCCCAGCAGTGAAAATTTATCTCGAGGAGCAAGCTCTAATTGTTCCCGCAATGTCGCATTTTCACCTTCTGCTTGCTTGAGCCTAGCGATTTCTGAGGCCAAAAAATTATTCTCCCGAGACAGCTCAGCATTATCCGTCCTTATTTCCGAAATAGAAGTCAAGAAAAAAACAGTTTCACCTATTCTCTGACTGGCCCCATAGAAAATTTTTTGAAAAGGAGCGGTGATACGCAAAAAAACTCCCCGCACAGGAGCGAAAAAACCCTTAGGATTAATGAAAATAAGAAAAGCGCAAACAATCATCACGAGGACCAGCTTGGTTATTTTCGATGTAAAATATTTTTTAGGCATAACTTGTTATAAGAAGTTCACGCACTCATCTTTTTACACCAAAGACTAATACATAAGTCCAAAGCTAATCAAATGACTTCTCATGTTGATTCTCCACAAGCACGTCGCGCAGAGCATCGATATCCTCAAGCACAATTCCCGTTCCTCGCACAACCGCTGTGAGTGGGTCCTCCATCATCCGCACTGGAATTTCCGTATGATTAGCAATTAACCGGTCGATCCCTCGAATAAGACCACCGCCACCAGCCAAAATTATTCCCTTTTGCATAATATCCGAAAGCAGTTCCGGCGGTGTTTCTTCAACGGCTGTCTTGATGTTATTTATGATTATTCGAATCGAACGTGACAACGCTTCGCGAGCCTGATCATCAGTAATCGTTACCTCTTTTGGAAGACCAGTTACCAAGTCCCGCCCACGCACTTGCATCTGTTTTTTTTCTTTTTGAACACAAGCGCTACCGATAGAAATCTTAACCTCTTCCGCCGTTTTTTCTCCGATCAATAGATTGAATTCATCGCGACAATAACGCACAATATCCTCATTCATTTCATCGCCAGCAATGCGCAAATTGCGCGAAACCACAATTCCTCCGAGGGAGATTACCGCGATATCCGTCGTTCCCCCGCCAATATCCACCACCATATTGCCAGATGCATCTTGAACTGGCAAACGCGCACCGATGGCCGCCGCCATCGGCTCATCAATCAGATAGGCTTCGCGAGCACCAGCATTAATCGTGGCATCAATCACGGCTCTTTTTTCCACCTCAGTCACATCAGAAGGGATACCAACAATCACGCGTGGACGAGGAAAAAGCGTAAAACCACCGCGATGCACTTTATCGATAAAATATTTAAGCATTTGCTGAGTGATTTCAAAATCGCTCACCACGCCATCAACAAGTGGTCGAATTGCCACGATATGACCTGGCGTCTTTCCAACCATTTTTTTTGCTTCCTTGCCAATTGCTAAGATTTGTCCCGTCTTTTTGTTAATCGCCACCACAGATGGTTCGTTGATAACAATCCCTCTGCCCTTAACATAAACAAGCGTATTGGCCGTTCCTAAATCGATACCGATATCCTTTGAAAATCCTCCAAAGAGATTGCCTGATACTTTCCGAGAAAGATTTCTGATTTTTTTTAACATAAAATGAATAGTATTAACCTCCCTGAAATAAATAATCGATGCTAGCTTCGTCACGCCGTAGTCCGCCCTGGGCGGACGAAGGAGGAATTAAAAAAGCTTAGCAATATCCTTATACGTCACTACCACCATCAAAAGCATGAGCAGAGCAAAAAAGATAGTATGGAACGTTTGCTCTACCTTCTGATTGACTGGTGAGCCTTTGATTTTTTCAATCAGAATAAATAAAATCCTACCACCATCTAAAGCAGGAATTGGCAAAATATTTATTATTCCCAAATTGATACTTAGAATTGCGGCAAGTTGAATTATATAAACCAAACCAAGACGTGTCACCTCTTTAACGATAAGCGCAATGCCTACTGGTCCCGAAACATCTGCCGATCCGCCATGTCCCGCAATAAGCATTTTAATGAGACCAAAAAGACCAACAAAAATCATTACTGTCATATCACGCACAGCCAGAAGCCCTTTCCAGATTGCGCTGTACCATGGATATTTCACCAGCATCGTTTCGGAAAGCGCAATCCCCAAAGCTCCCTGCCCCTGAGGAACATCAACCCTCGGAGTACCTTTCAATTCCACTCTTTCCTTGCCACGCAATACCTCGAAAGTAATTTCCTTACCTCTATTCGCGTTAATATAGTCTTGAACTTCTTTTACATTTTTCAACACAATCACCTCGCCGGAAAGACCCTTTTGCTTTTTCGCAATTTCGTCTCCAATCTTAAGCCCCATGATGCTTGCTGGAGAATCAACGACAATTTCTGAGATTTGAATCTTTGATTTAGCATTATCAGAGTTCGAGCTGGAATCAATCTGTTCTGGCGCACCAATCATAAAAGCAATCGAAAGCAAAAACCAAGCAAACACAAAATTCATCACAACACCAGCCGCCAAGATCTTAACCCGCTTCCAGGCACTCTTGTTAGCAAAACTATCCGCGTCACCCTTATTCCCACCATCCTCACCTTTAATTCTCACAAACCCCCCTAGAGGAAACCAATTCAAAGAATAAACTGTCCCTCCATGCATTCTTTTCTCGTGCGCTTCAGTTAAGTCTTTGATTTCTGTTTCATCGTCTCCATCCTTATTGCCCCAAATAATGCGCCATTTGGAAAATAGCTTTTTCTTTTTTCCAGGAGCAGGAACTTCTCGTAAAAACTGAAAACCAACAATCCGCGGCGGAAAACCAAAACCAAATTCAGGAGCCTTAACACCATTTCGCCGTGCCACGACAAAATGTCCCAATTCATGAACAAAAACCAATGCACCGATAATCAAAATCAAAATCACTACGAACATAGTAGATTATTTTAGTTAATTATTTTTTTGTTTTTTATCAAATCAAACCTGCATAATCTCCGCTTCTTTTTTCTTTCTAACCTCTTCAATCATCGCGTTGTATTCCTCCACCATTTTTTGCAATTTCTCCTTGCCCTGAAATTTATCATCTTCACCAATAGTGAGCGCTTGAATTTCATCCCAAACATCCTCTCTCAATTTTCGAACTGCCACACGTGCCCCTTCCGCTTCTTGATTCAAAACTTTCACAAATTCTTTTCTCCGTTCCTCAGTCAACGCCGGAATGTTGATGCGAATAATTTGTCCATCATTCATTGGATTCAAGCCCAAATCAGACTCTTTAATGGCTTTTTCGATTATAGCAAGAGTGCTTTTATCCCAGGGAGAGATGACAATCATGCGCGGCTCCGGAACAGAAACGCTCGCCACTTGCTTCAGAGGTGATCTTGAGCCATAGCAATCAACCATTAAATCATCCACCATAGCAGTTGAAGCTCGTCCAGTCCGAACTTTTCCCAAATTTTCCTTGAAATGAGTTACAGATTTTTCAAAATTAACCTTACTTTTTTCAATGATTTCTTTATACATAGCTTAAGCAATAAAAAATTATTTTTTATTTCCCACGAAATCCAGCGTAAACAATATTAGGATTTAATGGGTTATATTCCAAAATATTAACCGCTTTGGGCAAATCAAATTGCGAGGTAGACCACGTCTTTCCATCATCAATCGACTTATAGGTCGCTTGCGATGCGCCATAAATAATTTCTCTGGAATTTTGCGGATTAATTGCCAGTGCACCTACCGGTGAATTTTTTGGATTGTTCAATGTGACTAATACTTCCCAATTCGCTCCTGCATCCTTGCTACGAATTATCCCAATATTTCCCGCTAAATATACCCAGCTTGTATTTGAAGGATCGGATTCCACAACGCTAAAGCCAGAGCCAGTCTGACCAGTTGTGGCTATTTTCACTGAGACACTCTTGAACTCGTCTCCACCATTTGAACTGGAAAAAACATCACCATTTTTTGTGAGCAAATAAATCAAGTTGCTATTTTTTGAATCAAGAGCAATTTTTGTTACTGGCGATTTCGGCTGAAAAATACTCCGCCAAGATTCTCCGCCATCAACAGTTTTCACCACCTGATTATCACTAGTCGAGACATAAAGCGTATTAGCATTTCTCCTATCAATAGCCAGATAAATCACCAAGGGTCCATTCGACGCAGCAGTATAGATCTCTTTCCAAGAGTCTGCCGCTCCCGAAGCAGCGTTTTTGAATATTTTTCCCCTGCCCTTAACGACAGTACTAGCATAAACTATTTTCGAATCAGTAGGGTCAATTGCCAGCCCATAAATTTTTTCTGTATTGAGAGCTAAAAACTCCCAAGCTTCTCCGCCGTTACTTGTTTTCATGATTCCTCCAGAAAGCAATCCCACATAAGCAATATTTTCATTCCCCGGATCAAAAACCAAACTGAGCGGATTTATGTCGGAAACACGGGGCTTATTACTTGCGCTAATAGAGTCCACCCATATCCTACCACCATCTTTTGAGATCGAAATACTTTTGGAGAAAACGTACTTCTTGGCCGTGCCCGGCGCTGGAGATCCAGACGGCAAAGAACACCCTGTTAAAACCAGGACAAATAAAGAACAAATAAGTCTAATTGCACCTTTTTTCATTTTTCTATTATATAACACAAAACAAAAAAAATCCACAAGGGGATTTTTTTTGTTTATTGCCCATTTTTAAGCTGTTACTCCGTAAACTTCCTGTAAATGAGGTAATCTTGTATTTATTTGTTTTGATCGTTATAAACAACAACTGTGCCAGCAATCATATCATGTAGGGCCTGCTTTTTTTCTGTGAATCCAGCCATAATATATCCAATCGTAATTGTTAGCATTGAAACTAACTTTCCCAATGTTTCACGCAAAAGAACCTGATTTAATGTTAAACGCTCTGGTTTGCTGGAAATCACCATGATTCCAACCGCCTTCTTTCCAAGGGTTGCTTGATAATTATTCGTCATAAAAACATAATAGGCCCAGGTAATCAAAAAACTTAAAACATTTGAAGCAATTGCATACATCGTTCCGAAATTCGCTACAGTCACAAAAACTCTGACTATCGCCTGTGGAATCAACAAAACCAGCCCATCGATAAAAGCCGCCGCAAATCTAATCCAAAAACCAGCATACCGCATTTGCACCTGCGGAGCAACGGGTGCCATGCCCGCCGCAACAGGCTGCGCCACAGACTGACTCTCCATTGCCACTACATTCATTTGATTTGGATCTTGAGATCCATTTTGATTTTCCATTTTTTTTATTCCCCTTTTTAAATTATTAACGACTTAAATCTTATTTCCATCGCTGGCTTTTTTTTCGCCATCTTGCGCCAGCCCGAGCTTCACAGTATCAGTTTTTTCCGCCATATGATAAGAAACGATAACAGTTATCGCAAAAAGAATAAAGACTAAAATTATATTAACATTAAAATCTGGCAGTAGTCCTAGAATTATCAAAACTATTCCAGTATAAGTCGATTTAGGCCTTTGTAGGTATCTTTTTTTCATCCACGCCAATTCTGCCTTTTATGAGAACAAACAAACCAGCTGCGATCAAAAGTAGTCCGATTATTTTTTAATAATTATTTTTGTTATTTAAATTTACTCATATCTATATCCTTGAGCGACTCTCCAGATTCCATCCTTCTCTGGTCATATTTTAGCGAAAAACGCTCATAGGCATCAGCGACTTGCTCGACTATCTCTCTCTTAATTCTAACATTGTTTTTAAGCACAAAGTCAATGGCTTCCGGACCATTAAACTCAATCCCGATTTTCCAAGAACTCGTAAAGATTCCTATCCACTTGTCCATAAGTCCAGTTTCCAAATCAGCAAATTCTTCCAAAAGCAAATGAATTCTCTGCGCTGTTAGATATTCTACCTCTGTCCCAAACTTAAGATAAACGTCCGCAACCAGCAGTTGTGGAATTTCAATTTCTACGCCAGAGCCAAAAGCATTATCTCTTTTTTTGAGATAATTTTCATTCGCCAGAAGTTTGTCGATATCCTCAGCTTTAATTTTAGAATAAAAGCTTCCATTGAAAAATGTCTTTTTGTCCATCGTGGCCCCAGTGCTATCAATAACCGTATACAAATAAACCCGCCTTTTTCCATATTGGCCCCAAATAACATCTCTGAATGAAACGGGTTCGGTATTAAAAAGCGCACTATTGATAAATCGATTAGTAACAACTTCTTTCTTATAGTTCAAACTATTTTGCGCGATCCAGTCCTCTAGCCCGGTCTTGATTTTTCTTTTCATCACCAAAACAAGTACCACGAGCACGCTTAGCATAAAAACCCAAATAACAGTCATCCCTATTGCCATTTTTTTATTTCCCCTTAAAATTATTAGCAAATTAAACTTGCCCCTCAGCACTACCAGGCTGATTTTCAGTCCCTTGTGCAAAGTTAGCTTGCACTATAATCAATTCTTCCTTCTTTCGAATATTGATAAACGCCAAAATTATCAAAAGCAGCGTAAAGGCGAATGGAAAGTTAACGAAAGAAAAGGGAGATATGATAAGCAGTGGCAACGTCATCAGATGCAGTCCCAACTGATAGGATTTTCTATAAGCCATTTCCACCTTTTTGATGTGCGCAATGAGCCAGATGAGCAGTGCTGCTAAAAATAGATAACAAAACTGAAACGCAACAAAAAAGATAATAAATATAAAAAGTCCAATGGCCATCAAAGGCAGCAACAATTTCAGGTAGGGCGAATACTTATCAACAAACCGAACCAAAAATGCCTTTTCAATAACCACATCAGAAACTTTTTTTAGGGATTGAGTAACGATTTGTCCATTGCTTTTTTGATAAACAAGATAGTTTTTTGTGATCAAAAGGGATGTGTCATATTTCATCAAACTATCCGCGCTAGCTTCGCTTTTTGTGTCAATTGTAACCAAATTTTCATGATCGTTCAGGTCAACATCATTTTCATCAACCAAGATAGTAGTCTTGATATGAAACGGTTCTGGAACATTAGTTGAGACATTTCCATTTTCAACTGTCACCGCCAACTCTTGAGGATAATTATTTACTGCTTTACGCACAGCCTCATTAAGCGTTTTGTCTATTTTAGGAAAAGAAAATAGTGAAAACCCCACAACAAGAAGTACTCCAAAAATAAAAGCAAACGCAAGGAAATACTTTATCGAATAAGATAATGGCTGGTCAAGTAACTCTTGATAGTACTTCGGACCATAGATACTGCTGGTCACTTTTTTGAAAAAACTTCTTGATGACACTTGCTGTTCCATTTTTTTTCATCTTAATACTATGTCTAAAATATACCATATTTTTCCTTTTTTGAAAAAACAAAAAAAATCCATTACTGGATTTTTTACTTAGTGCGCTCACCAGGATTCGAACCTGGGACCGTTTGCTTAAAAGGCAACTGCTCTACCGACTGAGCTATGAGCGCATAATTTAATTTTCTAGCAACCTTGCTAGTATAGCACTAAAAAACTTTCCGTCAAGGAAAAATACAAATCTCCCCCAGGCGAATCGGGACAAAACAGTATGAACGAATAGGCCAGCTCTACCTGAAAATCTTCTTATGAATCATAAACATGAAAACTAGGGGCAAGAGCATCCAAAGAAGGGCAAAATTTTCCGATACAAGATAGGTATAAGAATTAGGAGAAACATACTCCATGGCTATTTTCTTTGGCACAAGAGAGAGTGTCACGCTCACTATGAGCATTACTTCCAGAAAACTCATTACGAATACCCGCCAAAGAAAACCTGCCCCTGAGCCAGAAAGAGGTATCTCAAATATCTTTTTTCCGAGTACTGTAAGAATAACGATGACACCAAGAAATAAAATCAAACTATAGGTGTAATCAGGAAGGATTGTTTTGGGAAAAACACTCAAAATAGCCACAGCCACATAGATATTGATGAGCACGGTAATCAATTTGAAACGCCCGATCGACATCCCGAAAACAAAACTAACTAGTGCCACAACGATGAAAAGCATTACATCCTGAGCTGTTTTCGCAGAGAGACCCATTTGAGAAAAAATCAAGCTAAGATTCATATTTATTTTTTATTTTTATAATTCTATTTTACTCTCTTTTCATTTTTTTGTCACGAAGACGAACTAGAAAAGTTCTTCATCTGCCAATAGACAGACAAACCCAAACCTGCGAAAGTTTCAAAATCAAGTCTTCCTCCTAGCTGTTTTTTGCTCACTGTTCGCTGATTACTGATTTCACTCTCCTAATCGGCCCAATTCCTCCAAAAGTCTTTTTTGCTCGCGATTCAATTTTTTGGGAACCCGCACAATCACCTTCACAAGTTGATTGCCGCGAGCGCCTGAGTGCAAGTTAGGCACGCCCTTATCTCGGATACGAAATTGCTCGCCTGATTGTGTGCCGGCAGGAATTTTCAAAGTTAAACGCCCATCAATCGTTTCTATAATTGTTTCCCCGCCAAGCGCCGCTGTCGAAAAAGGAATTTCAACAGAACTCAAAATGTCTTGCCCATTCCTTTTGAAATCCTTGTGCACTTTGACATGCACATTAATATAGAGATCGCCAGACACTCCACCGACGCCACCAGCTTCTCCCGCGCCACTCATAGAAAGCGTCTGCCCATCATCGATCCCTGCGGGAATTGCAATCTCTAATTGATTCTCAGCCATTACGCGTCCATCACCACCACATTTTGAACACTTTTTCTCCACCCTCTTTCCCGCGCCATGACAATCAGGACACTCTGCCACCTGAGAAAAATTTCCAAAAAAACTGCGACTAACTTTCTGCACTCTCCCTGCTCCACCGCAAGTTGAACAAGTTTTCAAATCACTATTCTTTTCGCCACCCGTTCCTGAACAAGCTTCGCAAGCCGCACTTTTGCGCAAATTAATCTGCCGCGTGGTTCCACGAACCATCTCAGAAAAATCTATTTCCACATCCACCTGAATATCCTTTCCCCTTTTTCTGCGCGTTGTTCCCCCACCTCGACCACCACTAAAAATAGAAGAGAAAATATCTTCAAAATCCCCACCACCAAATTCGAAATCTCCCCCAAAGCCCTGTCCGCCGCCTTGAGATGAAAAACCAGAAAAGTCGAAACCGCCAAAGCCCTGTCCGCCGCCCGCTCCCGATCGGCCCGCCTGATCAAAAGTCTGACCAAACTGGTCATATTGCGACCGTTTCGTCTTATCTGAGAGCACCTGGTAGGCCTCGTTAATTTCTTTGAATTTCGCCTCATCACCGCCCGCTTTGTCCGGATGATGTTTGTGTGCCAGTTTGCGATAAGCCTTTTTAATCTCATCGTCACTCGCACCCTTGGAAACGCCTAAAAGTTGATAATAATCATTAGCCATAAAAATCTTACCTGTCATTCCCGTCCCCGTTTTCACGAGGATAAATTCCGACGGGAATCCAGACTCTACTAGTTTTAAATTTTAGAAAATCGAATTATAAATCCGCTAACTTTTTATTATAGCAAGTTTATTTCAAAACAATTTACTTTCTCGATATTTTTAGCCTGAGATACCTGGATCCCCGCCTCCGCGGGGATGACACTCGAGAAAAATTCACACTTGAAATATTAACACAAAATAAAAAAATTAGCAATCCCTCATGGTGAGTGCTAATTTTCTTAATTTCTTCTTACAAACTATGACTAATCTGCTGTTTCTGTAAATCTCATCCAATTCGCACCATCATACATCCGCAAACCAGGAGTATTGTCTGTTTGATATACCATCGTACCAGCTACTGGCGCAGATATTGCGTCACGCTGAGCCTTTGTCATTCGCGGAATCACCACGCCTTTTGTGGTAGAGGCAACATCCAAAGCACCAAACGGATTCGTTGTCCCAATCCCAACATTGCCATTGCTTGATATTCTCATTTGTTCTGAACCATTTGTTCCAAAAACTACTGGTTGTGAACCAACATTTCCCACTACTAGAGGATACGCTCTGTTAGAGTCCTGTATAATAAAAGCAGCGGTTTCTGCGCTAAAACCAAACATTGTTCCAGTCGACTGACCTAAATATATATCTGCCACACTACCATAAATACGTGAATACAGATTAGTTGAACCATCGCCAACTTGTAACTTTGTTGTTGGGCTAGTCGTCCCGATGCCGACGTTGCCTGCTATTGAGCTACTTCCAGAGCCAACTACTCTCAGCGTTCCCGCCTCTCCTGACGCTGCAGCGCCCAGCCCAAGACTTCCATTCGTAAGGAGTTGAAATAACTGACCAGTATTAGGTCCGTTGATAGTTAGGTTACCAGAATTTACAACACTTTCAATTGCCGGGCGAGCATCATCGCTTTGAACATCTGTAAATACAATGCCCCGAGAGTTAGCACCGCCCAGAGCGATTCTCATTGCTTGCCCCCAAGTACTGTTAGTACCCACGCCAAGAAACATACCGCCCCCGCTTGGGCCACCATTACCACTAAGATTTACAACCTCAAGAGCATAACCATTATTTGGATATCTTGTTTGACCCAATTCTGATGGACCGTCCGCCTTATATACAGAGATTCCATTACCACCGCCACCCTGCGTCACATAGATACCACTCACCTCTCCGCCATTATCGGATGGTTGATAGGCATCCACGACAATCCCCGACTTTTTCCGAATACCAGAAACCACATCAGTTTGCTTGACATTAACAAATAGACCAACTGCATTATTCGAAGCATAATTTGACATATCGATATACTGACCAGAAACAAAGTGGTCAGCATAGTAGCCATTTAGACCAGTAATTTTATTGGAGGTATCTGACTCCCCTACTACATTTAAATTAGTAGATGTGAGCTGTGCAGGTAATACGTTCCCTGATCCGATTTGCAATTGAGCTAATGGTTCCGTCGTCCCAATTCCAACCGTTCCTGCCGCATAACTAATACTTGATGTGATACCATCAACCCATTGAGATGTGCCTGAAGACGTAGCATCAGTATCACAAACCAATCCATTCGCCGTAGTAAATTTGCAAAACTTATCATCAGCCATA